>CAYJLL010000024.1:0-9752 GCA_964370955.1 uncultured Rikenellaceae bacterium
GCTTGCGCTACCCGAAAAACAAAGGATAGTGTTTAATTTGCGTTATTGGGATGAACTCGAGTATGAGGAGATATCGCAAATCACGGGCCAAAAAGTGGGAACTCTTAAAACGAACTACCACTATGCAAATGAGAAAGTGAAAGAGTATATGCTCTCTCATACCTAAAAAAAGAGTGAGACGTAGCGATATAAATAGTTAGAAATAAATAATTTTAAGTAAAAATATAATGAAAGAGTTTGATGTAAATAATCTCTCGCGCGAGATGCCATATAGCGTGCCAGAGGGGTTTTTCGAGACTTTTCCTTCCAAAACTCTCGAGAGGATAAATGCTATACCCGCGGCTAAAGTACACACTATGCCTTCACGCATGTTGAAGCGTTGGGTGGCAGGTGCGATGAGTGCTGCGGCAGTCGTGATGGTTGCGCTCACCCTTAGTGGTGCGCTTAGATCTTCGGACGATTTGTCGCTGGATGATCAACTTTTGATTGTCGATAATAGTGAACTCAATACCTTTATTAATAGCCTTAGCGACGAGCAACTAGAGGAATTAAGCTCTAGTTCGGGTGAACTTAATATGTATAATTACTACTAAATAACTATGAAAAGCAATATTTTTTCAATACTAATTCTTGGTGCCTTGGCTTTGATGTTGAGTTCATGTGGAAACCAAGAAAAACGAGAGCAAGAAATGGACAAACAACAGGAGTTGTTTGCAAAAGATTTGCGTGGAATGCTTAAGCAACACATGCAAATCAAACTAGATATAATGGAGGAAAAACTTGATTTGAGCAAAAAGGATTTTAAACGCTTCGAAGAACTCTACAGAGAATACAGTTCAGAGTTGATGAGTCTGCATAGGCAGCGAGAGAAAACTCGAAAGCGCGATATGACCCAAGAGCAAATCACGCAAAGCATTTTTGATGCGAATGATAGGATGCGCAAGTCGATAGATCTTCGTGAGGTGTATTTCTATAAATTTGTTGAGTTTATGACGCCTTTACAAATAGATAAAATGTATCAGCTTGAGAAAGCAATCGAAGATCAACACCGTGTGGAGATGCGAGGACGTATGCAGCGAATCAAAGGGAATTCACAAACGAGAGATAACGCAAAATCCAATAGAGATGACAAACAAGATGACAAACAAGATACAAGGCAAGATGTCAAACAAGACGCTAAGGAATAACACGCCCTTGGTCTGACGCTTTTAAATACTAAAGTAGCGCCCTTGAAAATTAAACTGTTTTTCATAAATAGATTAATTTTCAAGGGCGTTTTTTAGTGGGCGCTTTCTAAGGGTGGATGCTTTTGGGGTTTGTAATTCTCGTTGATTCTTATTAATATTGCAATTGCTTTACGGTGATGGAATCATAGTTTTTTGGTTTTACACCTAGAGTGAAATGATGATTTTGTGATGAAAAACCCTAATTTAATTATTGATTCTATAAACTGATGAATAAACTAATCCTTGCGAGCCTTGCTCTTGCGCCCTTGGCTACGACTGCTAAGACGAAAAAACCTAATGTAGTGTATATCCTAGCCGATGATCTAGGGATTGGAGATTTGGGTTGTTACGGACAAAAGATTATCAGCACTCCCAATATTGACCGCCTCGCAAAACAAGGGTTGCTTTTTGAGAATCACTATTCAGGCTCGACAGTGTCGGCTCCCTCGCGATCATCATTGATGACGGGTTTGCACACTGGGCATACCCCCGTTAGAGGAAATAAGGAAATTAAACCCGAAGGGCAAAAACCTCTGCCCGACAGTTTGATGACAATGGCAAAACTTTTCAAAAGCGCAGGCTACACTACGGCGACCTTTGGAAAATGGGGGCTGGGCTTCCCAGGTTCTACGGGCGATCCTAATAATCAGGGCTTCGACGAGTTTTATGGCTATAATTGCCAAAGATTAGCGCATAAGTACTATCCCACTCACCTTTGGCATAATCAAACAAAGGTTGTGTTGGAGGGTAATGAAAATTTTGCAAACAAGATCTATGCACCCGATTTGATTCAAGAAAAAACTTTGGAGTTTATCGCGAGCAATAAGAATCATCCTTTTTTTATTTATGTGCCCATAGTGCAGCCTCATGCTGAGCTATTAGTGCCCGAGGATTCGGTGTTTGAGCGCTACAGAGAGCAAATCAAAGATGAGAACCCTTACAAAGGAAATGACTGGGGTTACGCCTCGCAACAGTATCCTCGTGCTGCTTTTGCTGCGATGGTCGATAGGGTAGATCGCTATGTGGGCGAAATTATTGAAGAGCTCAAAAAACATGGACTCATGGAGAATACCTTGATAATCTTTACCTCTGACAATGGAGCGCACAGAGAGGGTGGGGCAGACCCCGACTTCTTTGATAGCAATGGCCCTTACCGTGGCTATAAGCGTGATTTGAGCGATGGTGGAATTCATGTGCCAATGATAGCTCGTTGGGATGGAGTGATTGATGCCGGCCGCCGATCGCAGCACATTGGAGCGTTTTGGGATATGCTGCCGACCTTTGCGGATATTCTTGGCGTTAAACTCAATCAACAGAGCGACGGGCTCTCGATATTGCGTGAGCTACAAGGAAAGCGTGGGCAAAAGGAGCATGACTTCCTCTATTGGGAGGCGACCGAAGGTGCGGGAGCGATGGCAGTTAGAATGGGAGACTACAAGGCTATCGTGAGAGGGCTGAATAAAGATAAAAACGCCCCCATTGAGCTATATAATGTTGTGGAGGATGTCACAGAGTCTGTTAATCTTGCCGACTCTCACCCTGAATTAGTGGAGCGTGCGCGCATGATTATGAGCGAGCAGCACACCAAAAGCGATGACTTTCCTTTTGCTTGGGAGAATTAGATATAGTATATTTTCTTAACTTAAAGTTTTAGTTTCGTAAAAATATTAATAAAAAATCCTACCTTTGTCTTTGAGTTAAACACTATTCTAAAAGACAAGAAATGTTCAAAAAGCTTTTTCATAAACCCCAATATAACTTCAAAAGGCATCTCATTGCTGGTTCTCTGCACCCAATTGAGGTTGCAATGCGCGAATTGCGCCTAACCAATGGCGAGAAGATCTTGCTGTATGATACCGCAGGAATCTACCTCGATTCAAGCTATCAGACCGACACCGCAGTGGGCATCCCTCCATTGCGCGATAGTTGGGGGGCATTATCAGAGGAATTTCACACCCAAATGTGGTACGCTAAACGAGGGGTGATTACTCCTGAGATGGAATATGTAGCTATTCGTGAGAGTTGCGGCTCAGGCGAAATTACACCCATTGATGTGTGTAGAGCACTAGCACAGGGCAGAGCTATTATTCCATCCAACCGCAAACACCCTGAGGCAGAACCAATGATTATTGGGCGAGACTTCAAGGTGAAAATCAATGCAAACATAGGTAATTCAGCCCTTGGCTCGTCTATCGATGAAGAGGTCGAAAAGGCTCTATGGGCGGTGCGATGGGGGGCAGATACTGTGATGGACTTGTCTACGGGCGAAAATATCCATGCTACTCGCGAGGCGATTCTTCGTAATTCACCAGTTCCTATTGGTACCGTACCTATGTATCAGGCTCTGGAGAAAGTGAAAGGTGTTGTTGAGGATCTAAATTGGGCAGCTTTTCGTGAGACGCTCTACGAACAATGTGAACAGGGGGTCGACTATTTTACTATCCATGCAGGGCTACTTAAAAGCCACGTTGCACATGCTCTTAAGAGAGTGACAGGCATAGTCTCTCGTGGTGGTTCTATCATGGCAAAATGGATGGAGCACCACGGATGTGAGAGTTTTTTGTATGAGAATTTCGATGAGATTTGTCAGATCTGTGCTCAATATGATGTTGCACTTTCTCTTGGCGATGGACTACGCCCAGGATCTACTGCCGATGCTAACGATGCAGCACAATTCGCCGAGCTTGAAACCCTAGGAGAGTTAACAAAGCGTGCGTGGGAGTATGACGTGCAGGTGATTATTGAGGGGCCAGGCCATGTTCCAATGGATAAGATTCGTGAGAATATGGAGCTGCAAGATAAAGTGTGCCACGGAGCACCTTTCTATACTCTAGGCCCATTGGTGTGTGATATAGGGGCTGGCTATGACCATATAACCGCCGCAATTGGTGGCACGATGATTGGATGGTTGGGTACAGCGATGCTTTGCTATGTGACAACCAAAGAACACCTCGCACTGCCCGATAGAGACGATGTTCGTGAGGGCGTTGTAACCTTTAAAATCGCAGCCCATGCGGCCGATGTTGCTAAGGGTAACAAACAGGCAATCGCTCGCGACTTGGCGATGAGCCAAGCGCGTTTTGATTTCCGTTGGCACGACCAATTTAATCTCTCTCTCGATGCTGACAGGGCTCGTGAGATGCACCATAAAATGGTGGGCGAGGATGCTGACCATTGCGCTATGTGTGGCCCTGATTTTTGTGCTATGAGAATAACTAAATCAATAAAATAATTAATTTTATAAACCCCCAAAAACAAACAACTATGAAAAACATTTGGCAGATTCTAACTCTTCTTCTAGCAGTTGCGCTAGTGGCAATGACCGTTAAAACAACATTCATGAAACCAGAAGAAACCCCAGCTCCACAAGTGGAGGCAGTAGACCCAGGCGAGGTGGTCTATAATAACATTATGACTCGCTCGAGTGTGCGTTCTTACACCGACCAAGAGGTTGATAAAGCGACTATCGAAAAACTTCTAAAAGCAGGTATGGCTGCTCCAACAGCAGGCAACAAACAGCCTTGGGAATTGATGGTTATTAGCGATAGAGCTATTCTTGATGCGATTCCTCCGATAATTTCTGGTGCTCACATGGCGGCAAAATCAAAACTAGCGATCGTGGTTTTGGGTACTCCCTCTAAGGCTCTAATGCCTGATTATTGGGTTCAAGACTGCTCGGCGGTGACTGAAAATATCCTTTTGGCTGCTCATGGCTTTGGTCTAGGTGCAGTTTGGTGTGGTGCTTATCCTGAGAATGGTTCAGGGCGAGTTGAAAAGATGAGCGAACTACTGTCTCTTCCTGAAGGAACTCTTGCCTTGAGCGTTATCGTGATTGGTTATCCTGATGTTGAGTCTACACCAAAAGACAAATGGGATCCATCGAAAGTTCATTATAATAAATACTAGTGAACTATAATAAACATGACAGAAAGAATAACATATATACTCAACCTTCTATGCGTGTTTGCTATGCTCGCCATAGTAGCTATTGGTCGCGATGGGCGCGTGGTGGGTTATGATGTGAAAGAAGTTGGTGGCACGCAAGAGAATCAACCGGAAGTTCCAGCAGAGACTGTTTCTGAGGATGGAATGTTATTGGTTAATACTATATCCTTAGGCAAGGATATCACTGGATTTGGAGGCCCTACGCCAGTGGAAATGTTGATTAAGGACGGAGTGATTGTCAAGGTAGAGGTGCTGCCAAATAGTGAATCTCCCACCTATATGGATGATGTTCTACGTAGCGGAATGATGAAAAGTTGGGATGGGATGAGCCTCGAAGATGCTGCTACGGCAGAGGTCGATGCAGTTTCTGGCTCGACTTTCACTGCCGATGCAATCATTGAGAATGTAAGACTTGCTGCAGTCCATGCCGCAGGCGTAAAACAGGCAAGTGCTGCGAGCTCTTCACTGCCCTCGACAAAAGAATTGGCTGGTTTGGCAGTGGTTCTTCTAGGGGTGCTACTATCGCTAAAGAAGAAAAAGAGTAAAACTCTTATGCTCGTGCAGATGGCCCTCAACGTCGGTGTTGTGGGATTGTGGTGCGGAAGTTTCTTGTCGCTGGCTATCTTTACATCTTGGGTTGCCAATGGTGTGAATTTCTCAGTGGGGATTGTTGCTATCGCAATGCTTCTTGCAACACTGCTATTGCCTCTGTTTGGGCGAAAAGGTAGTTATTGCCAGATGATGTGTCCTATGGGAGCTGCTCAGGGTCTGCTTGCGCAAATTCCTTTCACGAAGATTAAAATCTCACAAAAGGCTACAAAGTTCCTCAATAACCTACGCTACTATATTCTTGCAGCTTTACTGGGAGTAATGTGGATGGGTTTGGGCTTCGATTTGATGAACTATGAGGTGTTCTCTATCTTTATCTTCGGGGCTGCCTCAAATGTGATTTTAGTGATGGGAGGAGTGTTTTTGGTACTCTCGATGTTTATCCATAAACCCTACTGTCGCTTTGTGTGTCCAACCGGTGCGCTTATTACGGTGTCACAATTAACGAAAAGTTAATACTAGATTTTTTTTTTAGTATAAATAGTGTATCTTTGTGCTTGCGTTTTTCCTGATTTAAGAGGAGGCGCAAGCACTTTTTTTGATAATAATAAAAATAGATAAACCTTAGTTAAAACAATGAAAAAAATTCTTTCTCTAACCCTTCTAGGCTCAATGCTTGCCTTTGCGAGCTGTAATTCAACTGCACCTCAATCACAAGGAACCTCAAGCGACAATATTAAAGTGTCTGACCTTAAAACCTCGACCAATATTGCCTATATCCGTATGGATTCAATCACTGCAAGCTACGGTCTGTTTATGGATTTGAGTGATGAATTCAACAAGAAAACTGCAACAGCTCAAAAGCAATACGAATCGAAAGGTCGCAGCCTAGAGCGCAAAATGGCTGATTTCCAAGAGAAAGCACAAAAAGGACTAGTGACTCGTTATGAAGGTCAAAAACTAGAAGAGGAACTTCGCAAAGAGCAAACAGCTTTGATGCAATATGAGCAAACAATGGCTGCTGAGCTTAGCGAGGCGCAAGCTGTACTTTCAAATAAAGTTTCAACTGCAATCCTAGAGTACCTAAATGAGTACAACGCTGATAAAAAATACGATTTGATCCTTCAAACAATCGGTGGAAACCCAGTGATCTTGGGCGATCCATCTTTGGATATTACCAATGAAGTTTTGACTGAGCTAAATCGTCGTTACGAGGATTCTCTAGCAGTTCAGAAAAAATAATTTCGCATAAGCAGAGTATAGATTAATTACGTGCAACTAACCCCCATTATTTTAAGATAATGTACGACTATATCTCAGGAAAAATAGATACGCTCACGCCCACCTCCACAACTGTGGATGTGATGGGTGTGGGCTATTTTATTAATATCTCACTGCAAACCCACAAAGAACTAGAGGGTGTGGAGCAAGCAAAGCTTTACGTCCACCTCTATATGCTTCAGGGAGAAGCACCAGTTCTTTATGGTTTCGCCTCAGTGCTCGAAAGAGAACTGTTCAGGTTGCTTATCTCAGTCTCAGGCATAGGCGCAAATACTGCGAGAGTTATGCTCTCGAGCTATTCGCCCTCTGAGTTGATCAATATGATAGCAACGGGTAATGTGGCGGCAATCCAAAAAACCAAAGGCATAGGCACTAAAACTGCCGAGCGGGTGGTGTTGGAGCTCAAAGGCAAAGTCGTGAATCTGCTCTCACTAGAACAAATCTCTGCAATAGAGTTGAGCGACGATTCTTCTTTGTCTGGAAATATGCCCCAAAATGAAAATCTCTCAGAGGCGATCTCGGCGCTACTTGTGCTTGGCTTTAATAAGGCTGCTACTGAAAAAGTGGCTAAGAAAATTTATCAGAAAGACCCAGGTATCTCGCCCGAGAACCTTATCCGCGAGGCATTAACGCAACTCTAAATCATTCGCAAGCCTCTATAAACAAATACAAAACAACACTCTTTTTTCAATGGATCCTTTATACCTTGTAATTATCGTTATTCTGATGGCTCTTGCCGTTTCAGATCTAATTGTTGGCGTCTCTAACGATGCCGTTAACTTTCTAAATTCAGCCATTGGCTCCAAGGCAGCCCCACGTTGGGCAATTCTTATGATTGCTTCTGTGGGTATCTTGATTGGTTCGATCTTCTCAACAGGAATGATGGAGGTTGCTCGAAGTGGAATCTTCTTCCCTGGGCAGTTTTCTTTCCATGACGTTATGCTGCTGTTTCTAGCGGTGATGATAACCGACGTGATACTTCTGGATATGTTTAACACACTTGGTCTACCGACCTCTACCACTGTGTCGTTGGTGTTCGAACTTCTGGGTGCTGCGGTAGCAGTGGCTCTCTATACTACATGGGGAACCAGCGAATCATTGGCCGAATATATCAACGCCTCGAAAGCCCTTGGAATTATCTCCGGGATACTGCTCTCGGTGGTTATAGCCTTTACCACGGGGGTTATTGTGATGTTCTTCTCGAGGGTAGTCTTTACTTTCAATTTCAAGCGCAATCTTAAATATATTGGTGCACTTTGGTGTGGTGTTGCTCTGACAGCAATCTCATATTTTGCAATCTTCAAGGGCCTAAAAGATACTAACCTACTCAGTGCGGATATTAAAGATTTTATCTCAAACAATACTATAATGTTAGTGGTTGCTAGTTTTGGTTTTTGGACTGTTCTTGTGGCATTCTTCCAATATGTGTTTAGAATTAATATCCTTAAATTTACAGTGCTGATGGGAACACTTTCTTTGGCGCTGGCGTTTGCGGGTAATGACCTTGTAAACTTTATCGGTGTGTCGATGGCAGGTTTTAGCTCTTTTGAAATCGCCCAAGAGCACGTTGCATCGGGTGGTGCATTGGAGTCTTTGAAGATGACCGCTTTGGCAGGTGATGTTGCTGTTCCAACGCTATATTTGGTAGGTGCTGGTGTTATTATGACTATCACTCTGTGGTTCTCTAAGAAAGCTCGCACGGTGACCGAAACCGAAATTAACTTGGCCCGTGATGGAGGAGGCGATGAAAGATTCGGTTCTTCAGTGTTATCACGTGCTATGGTGCGTGGAGCATTCAGATTCAACGAGCACTATATGCGTTGGACTCCAAAACCAATCCAGCGATTTATCTCTCGCCGCTTCGAGCCGTGTGTAGAGGTTCAGCAGGATAAAGCGCCTTTCGACTTGATCCGTGCAACCGTAAACCTAGCGGCAGCATCGATTTTGATCTCGATTGCAACCTCTTATAAACTTCCTCTTTCGACCACCTATGTAACATTCATGGTTGCAATGGGTACATCGCTTGCAGATAGAGCGTGGGGACGCGAGAGTGCTGTGTATCGTATCACAGGTGTAATTACAGTAGTGGGTGGATGGTTTATGACAGCCTTTGTAGCGTTCACTGTTGCGGCTATCATAGCGTTGCTTTTGATGCAATTCCAAACCGTTGCGGTTTATGGACTAGCGGCTTTATGTGTGTTCCTTTTGATTCAGAGCAAACTATTGTATAAGCGTCGTGAAGCGCGAAAAAAAGCACAAATGAGCGAGCGATCGGCTAAAAAACAAGGTGATATCGCTCGTATGAGTAAAACTAACTCTGAGATGATCGACGGGCTTGATAAGGTTAGAACTACCTATGTTAAAACTCTCAATGAATTGATGTCAAACAATCGTCGCGGACTCAAAGATATGCTCAAAGTGGGTAAAGAAATCAAAACACTAGCCAAGAATAAGAATATCGAATTGGTAGATGTGTTGCGCACTTTTGCTGATACTGACAAACAAAAAGGTCACTACTATATTCAGCTTCTGAGCCATTTTGACGAGGTGTCAAATGCACTTCAGCATATGATCCAGCCTTGCTTTGATCACATTGATAACCTGCACACTTGTTTTGCAGGAGAGCAAAAATCAGATGTTGAGTTCCTTGCCAGGGCAGTTGATAAATTCCTCGATTGTCAGATACAGAAAATGAAATCTCAAGAGACCTTTGATTTGCCAACTCTATTGGCCGAACGTGATGAATTCTTC
>CAYJLL010000024.1:9762-14188 GCA_964370955.1 uncultured Rikenellaceae bacterium
TAAATAAGGTGTTAAATAATCAAGTGCATCGAGTTGCCGAACAAGACCTTTCTTCTCGTGGAACTATGCTCTATTTGGCAATTATCAACGAAACTAAGACCATGATACTACACTCAACAAGCATGGTCAAAGCATACGGTTTCTTGAATGCTCAATAGCTCCCCTTTAGCAAGCTTCGAGCTTAACTAAATAAAAGTCGGTCGCCTAAAAGGATTATTACCCTTAAGGCGACCGACTTTTTTTATAGAAGTAGAATTATTTTCTCCTCTCTGGCTCGGTATAAATGATAAGTTTATAGCTCCAAAAAAGAACTATTAACACTGCGTGTTTAGCGATTCAAGACTACATCCGCCTTTGAGCGCATAATTAGCTGTGGGCGACCTTGATGATAGGTCAGTATTCCTCTCAGGCGTATTTTGCCTTGAGGAAGAGGGTCGTTAGCAAATAGAGCCCAAGAGTTGGTGTACACTCCAAGGCGATCGCCATGGGAGTTAATAAAACTTTGAGTCCCAGCGAAAGTTTCGTCGTAGTTCTCATCAAACTCTCCCTCAACTTCTATGAGTCGACCTGTAAGTAAAGGAGTAATGTGCTCAATGTTCACAATCTCTGGCTGAGGAGTTTGAAAATCCTCGCCTCTTTGGACGAATCGAGCATTTAGAGCAGTAGAACCAGATTCCACCACAGAGTAGTATTGTTCCATTTCGTCCAGCTCTCCCTGAAAGCCAAGATGCAGCAGCGAATCTCTCAAGGCGCAGGCAGCACCCTGCATCTGGACTTTGAGCTGCGATCCAATAGGGTGACTCACCCATAGATCGTATTGACCAATTAGAACAACCGCAGCGTCGCCACCCTGTTGAATGTAGATCTTCTTGTAGATGTTGTCTGATGAGTCAGAAGATATAACAATTCCACTAATGACCACGTCCTGCTCAATAGTGCCTCTCCCTGCAAGATATTTGAGATTCTCGATGCTATTATTAACCGTCCATTGGCTAGGCTCTTGAGGCTCCATAGGGTCAAAAGAATCAAACTGACAGCTGCACATTGCAAGAACTGCAAGAAAGGAGAATGTGTGTTTCATTGTGGTTAGAATATGTAGGATATAGAGACAAAGCCATTAATGCCTAGAGCGTAGTAGAGATTGTTGGCACGAGGTATATAGCGCCAATCTTGCTTTGTGAGCCTAGAGGATTGGTAAGAAATGGTTTGGATGTTACGACTATTTGTTAGGTTATTTATCCCTGCGTAGAGATTCAATCTAGACCCATTATCGAGAATGAAAGTACGTCCACCAAAAATATCGAGCGTCATCCCTGAGGGGAGTTTTGCTTGATGGGTAAATTCTATAGGATCATAGGCCTCGAGTATGGTCTCACTCATATAGCGGGCAGGCGAAAGTACCTCGTGAGCACCATAGTAACCATTTATCGAGAGCGAAACATTCCAACCATAGGGTTGGTAAGCAAGCGAAAGCGACCCAACACTCGAAGGAAGAGGTGAGCAGTGCAGGTCGCGGTACTCTAGGGTGGTGTTGGCAAGGAGCGAGCCATCGGTGTTGTAGTATAGTGTAGCGCTAGGGTTGTTTGTGTATCGATTGTCTGAAATAGCCAGTGCGCCTTTAAGCCACAGCTCATCATAGAGCCTCACTTGAGCACCAAGCTCGAAACCCATGTAGCGACGATCAATGTCTGTGATAACCATATTCGAATAGCGAGAATAGAAGTCACTGTAAAAATGCGTAACATCTACTGCGTCCCTCATTGAGGTGTAGTAGAGTGAGGAATTGACTCGCAGATTATTCTGGTTATAATTGAAATTCAACTCAAAAGAATTGATTATCTCGTTGGTAGGATTTTCTATAAATGCATTTCGATAGGAGACGTCCAAAAATAGATTATCGGGCGAGGGCGCCGAGCTTGCCAACATAGCTGCGAGCCCAACACTTAGGCGTGCTCCAAGCCTATATTCAACACCTATCTTCGAGGTTGCCTCCCAAGAGATAGCAGTGGGTGATTTGCCTAGGGATTGCCCCTGAGTGAACATTTGCTTCTCCCATAGTCCCGTGCGCCTAACGTTAGAATTAGCACCAGATAGAGCAAACGTAAAATAGATATTCTCACCAAGGCGATAGCGTGACCACGCCCAGATGGATGCTTCAAACTGATCAAGCAAATAGTTATACCCAAAAATATCGCCCTCTCTTACCACTCGATTCGGTTCGGCCATATTGTTTTGAGTCATTTGAGCATAATCGTCGTCTGATTCGGTGAAATAGTCAATATCTATCCAATGGTCGGCACCTAGGAGATCTTTGATTCGTTTGTAACTCTTTTGGCTAGTGTGATAAAATTCCACCCCTGCGCCATAGTGCAATCTTTGATCTAGAGATACTCCTTGTAGGGTGCTTTGTGCTCCCATTTGTAGGATGTCATTCACCCTTTCCTCAATAATATAGTGAGCCGATGGGGATAGTTGATTATAGTTAGCTAGGGCGTCAAAGTTCACTTGCGATACGCTTTGATCGTTCGACCACAACACCTCGAGTTGCTCTTTGGCGTTAGCACTGCTTTGATAGGAGGGAAGGTAGCGATAGTAGTTGGGATTGGGGTTGGGAGCCGAACGCCAATTAAAAGTAGAGTAAGAGTTTGTACCGTAGCTAGCAAATGCTGAAGTGAAGAGATGCATAGACGGTGAGATTGCGTAATTATTGCTTACGATGACTATTGGCTGCGAGGTGTTAGATACTCGCACCGAGCGTCTCTGGTCTTGTTGCCACCCCCAGTTTGGATTGTATTGGTTGGTGCCAGTTAGCGAATAGCTCTCTTGAGTGGTGGGCGATGCATTGGCTCTTTGGATGGGCGAGTAGAGCAGGGTGAGGGCGAGATTTTGCTTTGAGTTGAGCTGTTTTTGAACATTCAGTGTACCCGCCGCACCAAGGGCAAAAACCCCTTCTGTTGTTAGTGATTCACCACCCCTGAATGAAAGTTCACCATTGACGCTCCATTCGTTATTTAATTCCGAGTTTTGATAGCTCAATGCGCCCTTGTGGGTGTAAGTGCGGTTTGATAGAGAATAGCTACCTCTAAGTCGCCTGTAGGGGCGTGATGAAAGATAATAAGCCGAGCTTCCTCCAACTGAACCTATCCCCGTGCCTTGGGTGTCGAAGCCAAGCCCGTTTGTGCGGATTTGTTCACCGAGGTTATAGCTCAACCCCGAGAGCGCTGCCCAACGAGGGCGATCTAACCAGAAGTCGTCGAATTTCAATCCAAAGTATCTATGCTGGGTGTAGCGAGCGTCATAATTGCGAGGGCGGTAACGCAGAAAAGATAACGAGAAAGTCGAAAACTGCTCAAAATAACCATCCGAGTTTTCCATCTCGGGAGTAAAAACCACCAGCGAAGATTCGCTCTCAAGCAATCTTCTCGATAGAATATTAGTGCTATCTGTGTCTTGTGCAACACCCCTGCCAATTGAAATTACAAGGAACGTCAACGCTAGCACAACTCGATTCATAAGCTAGAGGGTTAAAAAGTTATATTTTAAAATATTGCGAGAGTCTTCCAAATCAATCATCAATGCTGAAATATCTCTAATGCTTACTCTCGTTAGAAGTTGTATCTAAAGAGCGCTGTCGCACGCAATCCATGTGTCGATGGCAGGTTCAGCAAGCTCTTGTTGGCAAAACCCAATTCAACCCCCAAATTCAAGCGAGGTATTAACTCGGTGATGTAGTTTATATTTGCATTAAAGAGGTTGTTGGTATGATTGTCACGAGCTCCAGTGTTTGTTTCGTGGGAGTAATAATCCACAATGTTTAGGATGGACGCCACAATATTTGATTGTGATTTTTCGCTCCAATGCAGCGCGTACCCCAAGATTGCGCCCCACTCCCAAAGAGGTTCGATGTTGAGCTTTTGACCCAGGGGAGTATATTCGCTGAGGATGTTCATATCTGATGTGCCAGCAATGTAATCACTGATGCCCACACCACCAATGGCTTGGATGTAGATCGAACTCTTGCCAAAGTTCATTTGATGGGAGGTTGCTACGCCGAAGTTAAAACCTGAATATTCGTTATACAATGATTCATTTTCGGCGTTGGGTTTCATGTAGAGATAGCGCGCTATTGTGGCTAATTGTCCAATATACTTTCCGCTGGGAGCCTTATACACAAACTTAGTATTCAGGTCGGGTCGATGTTCAGAAAACTCTAAAGTCTGCTGCGCATAACCAGCATAGGAAAGGGTTGGGAATTCCAACGAAACGAAAGCCTCCCATCGTTTACCCCAATTAAAATTGTAGCTAATCATCGGTAGGCGATAACCACTCAATGCAACTGGGTCAGCATCAATGACCCACGGCACACCATATTTATCGGTGGTGATACTGTGATCTTGGCCAACCAAAAAGCCTCCAAGGCGAATGT
>CAYJLL010000025.1:0-2399 GCA_964370955.1 uncultured Rikenellaceae bacterium
TTGCGCTTGGTCGCCCAATTTAAACTCACCTGAGACAAAGGGTAGTCCTGCGGGGAGATTTTCAAGCATAGTCTTCTTTGCAGCGATCATCTGCGAGAGTGCTTGATCCGAGATACTTGTATCTTGAGCTCGTGAAACCACGAGACTCAAAGCAAGCATCATTGCGGAGATAAATAACTTTTTCATTCTTTCTT
Organism: uncultured Rikenellaceae bacterium; assembly: GCA_964370955.1. Classification (GTDB taxonomy): domain Bacteria; phylum Bacteroidota; class Bacteroidia; order Bacteroidales; family Rikenellaceae; genus Mucinivorans. The sequence continues at coordinate 195 of CAYJLL010000025.1, forward strand.
ATTTTAAGTTTTAGGGGTTAATTCTAATTTAATACATCCCCTCATCGAGTTATTCGCTCAGATGAGGGGGTGTAAATAAATCAGTTCGACTACTTCTTAAGGTCATTGAACATTTCAAAACCTTGAGCAGGAGTCAATCCTTCGTGAACCACAGCCGAAACCGCCTGGATCATTGCCTCAGGAGCCTCACTTTGGAATACGTTACGTCCCATATCCACACCAGCTGCACCTTCGTTGATTGCCATATAGCACAACTCAAGAGCCTCTAGTTCAGGAAGTTTCTTACCACCAGCGATAACGATAGGCACTGGACACGCGTTAACAACTTTTGCAAAACCATCGCAGTAGTAAGTCTTAACGATGTTAGCACCATTCTCTGCTGCCACACGTGAGGCCAAACCGAAATACTTAGAATCGCGAGCCATTTCTTTACCCACAGCCGTAACACCCATAGTTGGGATACCATACTTGTAGCCATAGTCAGCAGCACGAACTAGGTTTTCAATAGTCTTAGCCTCGTAGGTTCCACCCATAGAGATCATAACCGCCATTGCCGAAGCGTTCAAACGAACCGCATCAACTGGATCGATCAAACATTCGTTGTTCAGCTCAGTTAGAATAGATGAACCAGCCGAATAGCGAAGACAAATCGCTTTATTAGAATCTGCAGGAACAACCGAACGAAGTGAACCACGAGTACACATTAGAGAGTCTGCATATTTGATTAGAGGTACGATACCTAGATCCAAACGCTCCAAACCCGAAGTTGGGCCCATGATATAACCATGGTCGAATGCAAGCATAACTGTTTTGCCAGTTGAAGGGCGGAAAATGCGTGACATTCTATCCTTAATACCCCAATCACAACCTTCCATTCCTTTAAGGTGGTAGCCGTTAGTTTCTACTGGTACTCCAATTCCATAATCTTTATCCTTGTTCTCAAGGATTCCATCCATATCTGCCATTTTATTTTAACTTTTTTAAGTGTTTTTTTAGTTTTATTTCTTATTTTTTGGGGGAGGGATTAGATTGCTTTTGCAAAGCTATCAATCAACATAGCCCACGAAGTTGCGCCTGCATCTACATGGCCAATACATTTTTCGCCAAAGTTGCGAGCACGCCCAAACTTAGCTACCATATCAACAGTCGCCGCAGCTCCTTTTTGTGCAGCCTCGCTAGCTTGTGCGAACATCTCCTTAAGATCACCACCTGAGTAGGCCTTCATTGCATCTACCGCTGGGATTAGAGCATCCATCATGGTTTTATCGCCAACCTGAGCTTTAGTGTTTTTAGCAACACCCTCAACTCCTGCCTCAAACATAGCAGTCACCTCAGCGATGGTCAATTCTGTTTTTTCACCCTCGATTGCATCAGCCATACCCAAAAGCAAACCTCCTAGCAGAGTTGAAGTAGAGCCGCTGGTTTGTAGCATCACACCAAAGCCCATGTTTCCAAGGCCTTGTTTGAATTCTGCTATCTTACCACACTCTGAGTTCACTACGTTCATAGCCGTAACAATAGCCTCACCGTGATCACCATCACCTAGTGCAGCGTCCATCTTTGAGAGTTCTTCACCACGCTCGGTGATTGTTTTGGTTGCATAAGCAACGACAGTTTTAAAATCGTCTAGTGTTAGTTTATCCATTATTATTGTGTTTAAATTTCTTCGAAAAAATTAAGACTACTTCGCAAGACGTGTCCAGTAAGGAGCATTCGCAGGGTAGTTATTGATATAGTTCACATGGTCATCATCCAACTTAGCGGTAATCATCTGGAAACCAGACTGCTCTTGCACTGTTAGCATCTCGCCTGCATAGCCATCAACGATCTCAACACCAGCGTCAGTGAGACATTTCGCTGCCGCACGATAAACGATAAATTGCTCCATAAGAGTAGTTGACCCCACGCCGTTGATATATAGTACTGCTTTATCACCCGCCTTGTAGCCAATTTTTGTCATCAGTTGCCCCATCATATATTTTGCAGTTTCATCAGCAGACACCAACTCTTGCGAGCCACCCATACCTGCTTCACCGTGCTGTCCCATACCGATCTGCATCATTCCCTTAGGAAGTTCAGTTATGGTTGCACCGTTTTGTGGATGCGAGCAGCTACCCATAGCAACAGCTAGAGTTGCAATGTTTTTATTAAGGCGCTCACCCATCTCAACTAGATCCTCTAGAGACATCCCCTGGTCTGCTGCTG
>CAYJLL010000025.1:2409-14090 GCA_964370955.1 uncultured Rikenellaceae bacterium
AGAAACTGCACCAGCCAAACCACGGCGATCGTCGTCCGCAGCATCTAGGCCTGCTGAAATATCGTCATGAGTCATAATAGAGGCAACTTTGATGCCCATGCGCTCTGCTAGTTGCATAGCCATATTACCGCTCATCACGTCGCCCGAGTGGTTCAAAACCAAAAGCAGGATACCTGCCTCACGCTGGAACATCTGCAACGCACCAAAAAGACGCTGAGCACCTGGTGCTGCAAAAATATCGCCCACCACCGAGCAATCCAACATACCATCGCCTACGAAGCCGCTAACTGCTGGCTCGTGTCCCGAACCACCAAAGGCAACCACTGCTACTTTGTCTTTAGATTTTGCATTCGCACGAACCACAACATTTTCGGCTCCTAGAGCAACCTGATGAGGGAAAGCTCCAACGAAACCGTCCAAAAGTTCTGCGGTGATGTTATCTGTTGAGTTAATAAATTTTGTTTGCATAATTGTGTTTTATTTAAACGACTATCGCAGTGAATTTCACACCGCCTCGTCTATTAATATTCTTAAGTATTGAAATTTGATTATTTTGTGATTTGCATCAATTCGATTGCAACACCCTCCTCCTCGATAAACGCGATTGTTAGTTCATCAGATAGGACTGTTTTTTCCATCACAACTGGTTTGCCTGCCATTTCAGCATCAATATCGTCAACGATATAGGCAATGTGTGCGTGTGTTTTTAGTAGTTCTGGCATTTCGCTATCAGAGTCAAAGCGCAGAAACTCGATTTTATTCGCTGAGTTATTATAGTCTGTTAGATGAAGTTTCATTCCCTCAGAATAGGTTTCACCTTCTTTAGGGATAGAGGTAGGGATGCCAAAGTGGCTAAGAGTTCTCATAAGTTAAGTTAGTTATAGGGTTTTTAGTTGTTTGTTAAAAGTTCTTAAAAAAAACTAGTGTCTTAAAAAGGGTATTGTGTAGAGCAAAAAATCATACTCTACACAACATCCTTGAATGCTATGATAATAATTGGATAGCTATCCGATATTACATTTTAGCTGCAGGGTTCGAGAATTTCAAACCAGCACCATCGTGATAGTTTGCAAACTCAGTGATGATAGCACCCTCGTCACCAGCGATAAGGAAGTGCCAAGTTTCAGCACCTGCGTCTGATAGGTTTACAACGTTGTTTGGCATTTGCTTCACAAAAGTCTTTGATTTGATAGTCGCTTTTTGTGATGCTGGAAGCTCAGGAGCGTCAGCAGTTGGCTCGCCTACCTCAGAGTAGTTGTAAGCCCAACCATAATCAACAATCCAGCTCTCCATTTTTGCAGGATACTCAGTCTTCACGTGCTTGTGCTCTGGGATCATCTGACCCGGAAGTAGATAGATGTCGTGTGCTAGATAATCATCTGAAGGCTTGTTGTGCCAGAAGATACCACCCATACCACAGTTCTCAAAATCGCCCATACCGAAGTCGGTAAACCACCAGTTTGCTTCCATGAATGGAGTTACAGGGTAACCATAGTGAGCAAACATCTCGCGGAATGCTTTCTCTGCTACTTCTGCTTGGAATTTGCCATCTTTGTAGAAATCGGCGTTAGTGTACTTCTTTTGAAAAGCTGTTTTGTTCATTTTTTGTGAGTTTTGGCATGCCTGATCGCCACCACCACACGCGCCACTGCCACATCCTTCGCCGCCTGCTTTTGAGGCACACGCACCATGTGAGTGTCCACCACATCCAGCATCAGCGGTTTTTTCACCACCATTACCACCACAAGAGACCATTAGCGCAGCGAATAGTAGCGCTGCAAACATCGTTGTTTTTTTCATTTGTTTTGTTGTTTATATTTTGATAAATTATTGTATTTGCAATTAATCAAACTTTACTTTTTGCTAGAGCAACAAGATTTTGCTTTCTTAGCATCGCAAGCTTTACCCTCTTTTGATGCACAAGCCTTTCCCTCTTTTTTAGAGCAGTCAGCGCAAGCCTTGCCCTCTTTTGAAGCACAACATGCTTTACCTTCTTTCTTAGAGCAGTCAGTGCAAGCCTTCGCGTCTTTTGAAGCACAAGCTTTACCCTCTTTTTTAGAGCAGTCAGCGCAAGCCTTGCCCTCTTTTGAAGCACAAGCTTTACCCTCTTTTTTAGAGCAGTCAGCGCAAGCCTTCGCGTCTTTTGATGCACAACATGCTTTACCTTCTTTCTTAGGGCAGTCAGTACATTTTTCAGTTTTTGCCTTTGGACACTGAGGTTCTTGTGCATTTAGATTTACATTCGAAATAAGCATTGCTCCTAGAGCAATCGCTGCAACAATTAGTGTTTTTTTCATTGTTAGTTTGTTTTAGGGGTTATTATTTAAGTTCTAGATCATGATTCTAGTTTTTCTTATTCTGCCAAACCTTCAATCTCGATTAGTAGTTCATCACGACACACATCACTCACCACATACACAGCAGGAACCATCGGGTAGAGGTTAGAGATGATTTTCTGAGCTTGCTCAAAGTCCTCTGCATACTTTAGATACACTCTCATGTAGCGCAAGGCTGGCATAATTTGAGGGCGAATTCCATGTTTTTCGAGGTTCTCGGCGCTGATCAAATAGGCAATATTGCCTAGCGTTGCAGCAGTTTGGGCTGAAATATCCTGCCCCGTGAGCGACTCTTCGCCACGAATAGCTGCAGTACCAGAGATGTAGATCTGAGCATGACTATCGCCAAAGACACTCTGATAGACAATAGCGCGAGCACGCTCAAATTTTGGTGTACTCTTTTGGGTTGCCTCTCCATGTAGCACCTCTTTTGAGTAGGCATGTGCTGCAACTTGAAGTTTATTGTCTAGGGCAACTGTACGAGTATTGCTAAGGTTCGCAGCATCAAACTCCACCATCACTCCTCCTGCTGTTGTACCTATACCCGTAGCCGCAGGATAGCCTGCATCCCAGTGAGTATCTGCATAGAACTGAGAGCGAGCATCGTTGAATACTTGGTAGTTCTGCAAACCGTCCTCACAGCGAGTAATGCTTTCTATGTAGTTCCATTGACGATCAATATTTTTCACGCGCATTTCCTCGCTCTCTAGTATTGCTCCCGCTTTGGCAAGAACTTCCTGAGATTGAGTTGCAATACACACATCCAATGACTCTGGGCTTATCACCTCGCTGAGCATCATCTTCTCATCAGAGGGACTCAACAACATCGCATAGCGAGTACCTTTGAATTCTTTAAACTCCAAATTGGCTCCCTGAGCCTTGTCGATGTACTGCACCTCCATCGCCCAACGGCAATCTACAGGCGCTTGTGCGATATATCCAACCAGCGGTTCAGCGCTTTGCGCAAACCATTGTGAAACGATCCCTTTGATGGTGACCATCTCTTGGCTGTATCGAGCATTATCATTTACCTCTGCAAAGAACTGAACTCTCACCGTTTGTGCCATGTGTGAGATTTGGCGCAAAAGTTCAGGTATTGCTTGATTAATATCTTCTAGGTCTGTCTTAAAAACGTTATACTTAATTAACATGGTAATTTTTGGTAGGGTTTAATATTTAGGGTGGGGATTAAAGTGATAATACGTATTCTGTTAGGCTCTCAAGATCTTTTTTCGAGATTTTACCTTCTATTCCGTGACGATGAACCGCGAAAACATCATACATTGTCTTGGCTCTTCCATCGAACAAATAAGGAGCTGTGCGCCATACCTCTCGAAGTGTTGGGGTATCCCAACCTGCATCGAACTCTATGTCTTCGCCAATTCTATACATCTTCATATCGGTATAATATACGCCCGAGTGACATTCGTCGCAGGCCAAACGTGCATAAACTTTTTTACCCTCTTGTGCTTTTTCTGAGAGCTCACCATTAACCAAATACGGGCTTGGCAAAGCCTCCAATGAGGCAACATATGCATCGACAGCCTGAGCTAGTTCTTCGGGAGCATCATAAAACTGAATATGGGTAAAACCTTTGCGGTTTGCAATCTGACCGCTGGCTCTAATGCCTGTAATCATCGAAGGGGGAGTCTGGATTGAATACAGCAAGCTCTTGCAATTCTTTGAGTTACCAATTCCATCGTTCATCAAGTCCCAGTTCATTCCGTCGGTGCGTCCATCTCCAGGGTGACAACCATTACATGATTGCCATTGCTGGAAACAATACTGAGCATCATTGAACACCTTTTCACCTTTCTGCACAAGACTCTCCTCTCGCTGAGCCACCATAGGAACTATCGCCTCAACGAAAGCCTCCTCGCTCGATACGTCCACAATATTCACAGTATCTGAGAAGTAGGTTGGAATCACCAATTTGCCATTAACAACCTCCATCTCACGAGGACCATTACCAACCAAGGCTAGTCTTTGGCGCATTCCGTAGAGAAATTGAAGATCATAGGCTAGAGTCTCAATATCATTAGGATAATTCTCAAGTTTATCGATAAACTTCTTATAGTCAATAATACTAATATCATGCGTTCCACTATGAGAAATAAAGATTTTACCATCAACCTCCTCAATATCCCAAACACCTGCGGCACCACGATCTGGCTCATCTATGATCACCGCTCCAACATAGCTAGCATCACGAGTATCGATCACGCTCATTGCCGAAGTATTCATCCAGCCCTGCTGCAACTGAGAGGTTGGCACTGTAAAGCGGCCTAAGTTATGAGATACAAAAACATAGCGACCATCTTCGGAAAGAGTAATACCACGAAGGGCATTGCTACCATTTGCTAGTTTGATATTCTTCTCGGTCTTCATGGTCGAGGTATTCACCAACGACACATCGGCAGCCACAAAGTCAAGATCGGCTCTTTGATTGGGCAGGAAATTTGTCACATACAAATATTTCCCATCCGCCGTAAGAACAGCACCTTTGGGCTCTCTTTCGACTGTTGCACGAGACACAACCTGCATCGTTTGAGGGTCTATCTTCGCTACTGTATTGGTAAACTGCTCCAACACATAGATCGCATCATCGCTAACTATTGGATTGCGTGCACCCATCCACAAAGCGACAGATTCACCTTGCTTCTGCCCGCTTTTGTTAAAAACTTCAAGGGTAGAATTATCGAGAGTGACATAAATCAAATCACCTGCGATAGTCAAAGAATTCGGAGCTGCCTCTAGTTCCCAAGAGGCTAATTTGTTTTGCAAATCGCCCGAATAGACACTCACGCTCTTATCGCCTTTACTTGTCAAGACTAGCTCACCTTCGCTGGTAGAGGCTATATCGGTGGTAAACAAAGGTTTCGCTCCAAGGGCATACGCTGGCACCATCGAGGGTACATCTTCCAAGGATTGAGCACCCGAAAACGCATTCACGCTACCCGAAAGCAAAAAAGCAGCAGAGATCACTGCCGCAAAGACACCTATACTTTTAGATACTTTATATTTCATATTTTTTGAGTTAGTTTTCCGCGCCCCTCGCCTTCGCTTCGTTTTCATAGTTTAAGATTAAGTTCAGGCAAAAGGGGTGCCCCACGAATCTAATCTTACTATGGATGCAAAGATATAAAATTTCTCTCGTAAATCAAATTTTTATTACAAATTACTCCCCTCGAGTTATTTGTTCCTGTATTTTGTGATAAGCTCATCAAATTCGACATGAGTTAACTGGCCATGAACTTCGATTTTGACACATCCATCTCTAAGATTGCTGGCATAGTCAAACTCAGGGTAAATCAACCACTTACCTCTTTTGTCTATATAGCCATATCGCCCCTGAACACCCACACAAGCAACGCCCTCACTAAAGCTATAAGCATGGTCAAATTTGGCCGAAATTTTCATTCTGCCATCCAAACCCACGAACCCATATTTACCTCTGTAACACACCAATCCGCATTGATCCCTAAAGCTAAAAACGCCCGAAAATCTTAGTCCACCCACTGTTCGTCCATCTCTGTCAATATAACCATATCGACCCTCTAGGCTCACCGCTGCTCGAGAGTGCGAGAAAGCCTCTGCGCTGTGATATATGGGCGGGATTTTCACCACCCCATCACGGTCTAAATATCCCCATTTCCCTTCTTGACGAAACGCTGCCCTGCCCTCACTAAAATCTTTTATGGCTTCATATTGAGCATGTATTCTCACGATATTATCACAATCCACCAAACCACATTTCCCCTCGCTCCAATACACTTTAAAACCATCTTCGGCCTCCTCCAAATCATCACTCTGAGGAGCAAACGACTCCAATAATTTCATCAACTCACTTCGCTCAATCTGCGAAGACTTACCGAGGGCTTTATATCTAGTTGCAAAGCCAACATCCCCACTGGCAATTTTATTAAACACCAGATCGCTCCCCTTAACCAAATTCTCTGGAAGAAAGATTGAATGCTCTCGCAAGAAGACCTCACTCAACTGTTTATCCCCTCGGGAAAGCCCATCGAGAGTTGCACAAATCAAAAGCACGGAATAATTATCCACGTCCTTAGAAAATAGCTCAGTTCCTCGAAGTGGATGTTGGTAGTGAGGAGTTCCTAGCTCTCTATGCCCAAAATGCGCCAATTCGCTCAAATACACTCCATCATAATCCACCAACGTAAGCTCACCTGTCTCACCCACCATAATATTATCGGGTTTGAGATCGCCGTGTGCAAAATCCTGACGCAGAAGCCATTGAGCCAAGTCTATAAATTTATTTTGCAAACCCTTCAGTGCATCGAAATTATCGTTATAGAGCGCACGAATGATAAAATTAGTCATCGTTTCGCCCTCAACCCAGTCCATTAGTAAAACATCAAAAGTGCGGGAGTTATTGTGTTCGAAAACCCTTATTTCGTCTGTGAGATAGCGATGTGAGATGGTATAGGGAGAGCAGGCAAGAAGGCGCTCGTCAATTAGAGTATAGGCCTCCCTGCGGTGTTTTTGAAAACGTGTAAAACATTTGATAGCCTTAAATCCCCCTTGGTGTTTGACTTTAAAAACCACACCAAAGTTACCGCTACTCATCAGTGGCTCACCATTTGCATCTAACACAGGGGTTATATCAGAGAGTATCCTGAGCAATTGTTGTGGATTGCTTAAGGACTGGATATACTGATAGTAGGTTGGATAGTTCACGTGAGTGGAAAGCAGGCGGAGCGTTTAGATAGTTCTATTGGGATAAACCTTTAGTGCCTCCGAGAGAGCCTCCATCGCCACTTTCAGATCGTCAATCGAAAGAACATAGGCTATACGCACTTGATTTTGCGGCATTTCGCCTCCAGCAAAGTAGAAACCCGAAGCAGGCGCCAACATCACTGTTGCACCGCGATAGTCGAAATCCTCTAAGAGCCATTGTGCAAACTCCTCGGCATTGTCCACTGGAAGCGAAGCAATACAATAAAAAGCGCCCTTAGGCATAGGGCAGAACACACCCTCCATTGAGTTGAGGGCCTCAACTGCAAAATTTCGACGAGCGATATATTCATCCTTTACAGCCGTAAAATAGCTCTGTGGAGTGAAACGAGTGGCGGCCTCGGCTGCAATTTGCCCAAGATAGGGAGCACACAGGCGAGCCTGACCCATTCTAAGAGAGGCTTCCACAACCCTTTGCGAACGAGAGATTAGCACACCAATTCGAGCTCCACACATTGAATAGCGTTTACTGATGGAATCCACCACTATCACTCGATCAGACACCGACGGCAAATCCAACATTGAATAATGCTGGTGGCCATCATAACAAAAATCACTATATACCTCGTCGGAGATCAGATAGATATTGTGCTTGAGAGCCAGCTGTTCTAGCTCTTTAAGTTCTTCGGGGGTATACAGATAACCCGTTGGGTTATTGGGGTTACAAATGAGTATGGCTTGGGTGCGAGGGGTTATAAGTTTTTCAATATTCTCTATGGGTGGCAGAGCAAAACCATCCTCGATATTTGTTCTCAGTGGCACAATTTGTGCTGAGGCTTCAATGGCAAAACTATTATAATTGGCATAGAAAGGCTCTGGAACTATAATCTCATCTCCAGGGTCACACACCGCCATCATCGCAAAGAGTATCGCCTCTGACCCCCCAGTTGTAACGATTATATCCTCAGGGGTGATCTTTCGACTGTCCCTAGAGTAGAACTCCGAGAGCGCCTCACGGTAGCTTTGATTTCCTGCAGAGTGGGTATATTCAACTATCGGGCTTTCCATCGAGCGCACCGCATCCAGCGCACACTGTGGGGTGTGGATGTCTGGTTGCCCAATATTTAGATGATAGACCTTAGTGCCGCGGGCTTGAGCCTGTAGTGCAAAAGGGACGAGTTTTCTAATGGGCGATGCTGGTAGCACCTCGGCTTTTTGGGATAATTTAATCATTGCGCTCTTTTACGATATTTTAAATCTTAAATGTAGCACAAAGATATAAAAAAATCTCAGACTTGAAATTTTAAAGCAAATTTTCGTATTTTTGCCAATACTCAAAATCCTTCAAGACCTCCGCCGTCTCGTTTACTTAAAGCACAAGTATGCTCACCATTATCTCTCTCAGACTACTAGCACTTACGGCCACCTTGGCCCTAGCTTCGTGTGGAACCACACGAATGGCTGTAAAGCCTGAGATCACTAGCATCCAAGCCCAAAGACAATACGTGCCGATATCGCAGGAGCTCAAAGACAGCCTGCTGGCGGAATTCGCAACCAACAAAGAGATCCCCCAAGGGTGGGAAGATCAGATTCTGATCGCTCTGATGGGTTTTCATGAGCTTCGCAACACCCACATCACTTTCAAGTATGCCCAAGGAATATCCACAACCATGGCGGCCTACCCTGCCCCCGCATCGGCTGTGTTTAGCCCTCGCAGATATTTGGTGGTCATCGGAGGGCGCAGAGCTAGAATTCCTCTAGAGAGTGCATCGTTCAACGCTCAAATTGGAGTGATTGCCCACGAACTATCACACATTGTCGACTATCAGAATAAGAACCTCACAGGTTTGCTTGGCACCGCAACAGAGTATGTGGGCAAACGCTCGAGAGCTCGCTATGAGAACTACATAGACAGTGTAACAATTGCTCGTGGCTATGGTTGGCAACTCTTGGACTGGGCTGAGTATTCACTTTCCGATCAAAGCCCCGCCCCCGAGAAATACAGAGAGTATAAACGCGAAGTATACATGAACCCTCAAAGGATGAAAGAAATCATGCGTTCTTTGCCTATATATCAAAAAATAAGCCTAGTAACTAATTGGCAATTTTAGAACATACCTCAAGAATCACAAACAAATTAATAAGACTATGAAATTTATCAAAGCAATACCCAACACCCTGACTCTTTGCAATCTACTCTGTGGTATCGGAGCGGTTTACCTATCAATCGAGGGTAACTACACCGCAGGGTTCTACCTAGTAATACTTGGTGCGGTATTTGATTTTCTCGACGGCTTTGCAGCTCGTATGCTCAAAGCATATTCACCCCTAGGGGCAGATCTTGATTCACTCGCCGATATGATTAGCTTTGGTGTTGCGCCTGCGATAATGAGCCAGCAGCTTCTCGAGGATCTACTGATGAGCCTAGGCTACAACCCTCTATTCTCTTACATCGCACTTGCTCTGGCTATGTTCGCCGCCTTGAGACTTGCAAAATTCAATGTTGACACACGCCAAAGCGAAGGTTTCATTGGACTACCAACACCAGCCATGTCGCTAATGGTATTCTCTTGGGGAGCGAGCGTATCGCAGACCAACGACACCATCCTGAGTTTTGCAACAAGCAATCCCACAGTTGCGCTCACCATTACTCTAACGCTCTGCCTTGGGCTTTCAGCCTTAATGGTATGCGAGGTGCCGTTCTTCTCGTTCAAATTCAAGAGCTTTGGGTTTGCAGCCAATAAACTGCGCTATATTTTTGCAATTTTCGCACTTATCTGCATCACATCGATGGGGTTCGCAAGCCCGTTTGTAATAATACTTTCTTACATCCTACTTTCCCTCACCCTAGCGATTTCATGCAAAGGGAAAAGGCCTGCAAACTAAGAGCCGCTTTTCCCTTTGGGCAAAAGCACTCTAAACATTGTGCCGCAAGGTTCAGCCGAGAGACACTCAATCTTACCACCACAACCCTCAACAATCTCGCGGGCGATAGTGAGACCCAGTCCTGACCCTGCGCATTTGGTACTGAAGTTGGGCTCAAAGATGCGAGCTCTCAATTCCTCTGAGACCCCAACTCCATTGTCTTGGACAGTAACCTCGATCCAATTTTGATCGATTTGATTGAGCGTCAGTTTTACCAAAGCCCCCTCAACACCCATCACCGCTTCGGTTGCATTTTTACACAGGTTTCCGAATACTCTACCCAGTTGTCGACCGTCAGCATAGATCAACAAGGGTTGAATCTCGCTCTGTTGGAGTTCGATTTTGGCACCTTGATAGTTCTGGTAAACACTCACAACCCCTTGGACCACCTCACACAAATCGACAATAGTTGGTTTCCAACTATTAATGCTCGCAAGATTCTGAAATTCATCCAGCAGGTTAGTCAAAGCATCGATTTGTGTCACCATCGTTCCTATCAACTCACTTGTTCGTGTTGCAAAATCCTCTGGTCGCTCTCTTTCTATGTACTGCAATAATTGGGCTGTTAGTTTGATTGGGGTCAGTGGGTTTTTAATATCGTGCACCATGCGTTGGGCGTGACCTCTCCACTGCGAATCTTTGTTGTAGCGCTCCAACACCTGCGAACTTCGATCGAATGACTCCATCAAGGAATTATACCTACTGGCAATTTGACGATATTCTATGCTCAAAAACTTATTCTCAAATCTTGATGTTTTCTTTAGTTTACGACCGTCCACAATGCTCTTTCGCAGCATCCGAAATTCAGAAGTAACAATAAAGCAAATGGTTAGAGCCACAAGCTGAGCCACAACAAATACAACCATATAAACATCTATCAACGAACGCATCCTTTGGAGATGCTCATCAGGATTTAGCATTGATGGTCGATTGGTAAGATAAAAGTTGAAGCTCACCAACAAACACACTACCATCACAAAGGTGATTATATAGAATGTCATTCTATGGAATTTCAAAACTATACTATGGGTGGTATTTGCTCTATACACAGGCACTCGAAGCACAAAAAAGACCAACCGCACCGAGAACATCAGAAGCATATACAAGTAGCAAAACAGAGCTATACATCCGAAGAGACCTTCTGATTGGTAGTACTGAGAATTTGCGATCACAACAAACTCTGTGAGTATCGTAAAAATCACTGTCACCAGAAGATTGCTGTAGATTCGGTGGGATAGAGCAAAGATATAGCAAGGCAAATAATCCATAACTACATAAACTGGCATCAGAATCCACAGACCATGGATAGAAATAATCACCAAAACCACTAGTGCAAAAACAATCTGCAGCACTCGATCAAGGACGCTATTTACTCGCATATTGAATCTACAACTTAGACTATGCTGCAATAATAAGGCGGGGTAAATCAAAGCCAAAGACAGCAGAGACTGAATATGCTCGGGTGTATAACACATATAATTTGTTGAAATTGATGGCATTATGTATATAAATGCCATCAACATTGTGCAAATCGAGAAAGTATCTCCTAGGAGATTCAACAAACTACGTTGAATATTGGATAGTGATTTCAGTCGGTGTCTATATGGATTGCGAATTCGATAGAGGTAATAGCTCAGTTGCAGGATAAAGATTACACTCAAGACAAGATAGTAAACCGTGCTTATCAACAACACAACCACAACAACAGTGAAAAGGGAATAT
>CAYJLL010000026.1:0-11761 GCA_964370955.1 uncultured Rikenellaceae bacterium
TACTCCTCTAATACGCTCATATTCTGCATTTTATCAGAATAGTCCGCCCATCTGTCACTTTCAACCAACCCGATTTCATGGCCTATCTTTGTGAGTCTTTGATCGGCATTATCGCCACGTAGCAAAATTCTATACTCGGCGCGCGAAGTAAACATGCGGTAGGGTTCATCAACTCCTTTCGTAACTAAATCGTCAATCAAAACACCTATATATGCATCATTACGTCCTAATACCAACTCATTTTTGCCTTTTATGCTCAGAACTGCGTTAATTCCGGCTATTAAACCCTGCGCTCCTGCCTCTTCATAACCAGTTGTACCATTGATTTGGCCTGCAAAATAGAGTCCTTCGACCAATTTAGTCTCTAAAGAGTGGAATAATTGCGTTGGTGGGAAGAAATCATATTCAATAGCATATCCTGGGCGGTAAATTTGGGCATTTTCAAGCCCTTTTATCTTATTTAGGGCTGCAACCTGCACCTCTAATGGAAGTGAGCTTGAGAAGCCATTTAGATAGTATTCGTTTGTAGATTTACCTTCCGGTTCTAGGAAGAGTTGGTGAGAGTCTTTTTCTGCGAAAGTGCGCAATTTATCTTCAATTGATGGGCAATATCGTGGTCCTATGCCACGAATTACGCCCGTAAATAGCGGCGAACGGTCAAATCCTGTTCGCAAAGTATCGTGAATTTCACTATCCGTATAGACCAAATAGCAAGGCATTTGCTCTTTGACAGCCTCTGAAGCTCTTCTGAATGAGAATTTAGAAGGATTTTCATCACCATCCTGCCTTTCCATCTTCGAAAAATCTATCGTTCTACCATCTATTCTAACAGGAGTACCCGTTTTCATCCTATCTACGCTAAAACCTAGCTTTTCAAGGTCGGCAGATAGACCAATTGCAGCTTTGTCGCCTGCTCTACCCCCTACGCTTTGCTTCTCGCCCACGTGCATCAATCCTCCGAGGAAAGTTCCATTAGTTAGAACCACCTTTTTAGCCTTAAATTTTACTCCAAATGCAGTTTTTAGACCAGTTATTCTCTTTCGCTCCGAATTGCCACTTTCTTCATATAGTACACCCACTACCTCGTCCTGCCATACCGACAGTCCATCAGTTGAGTCTATTTTCTCTCTCCAAAGCCTCGAAAACAGATCTTTATCACACTGAGCACGTGGGCTCCACATAGCAGCACCTTTTGAGCGACCTAGCATCCTGAACTGTATGGTAGAACTATCGGTTATTATACCCATTTGCCCTCCAAGCGCATCAATCTCACGCACAATTTGCCCTTTCGCCATGCCGCCAACAGCTGGATTACACGACATATTCGCCATTTTACTCATATCCATGGTAATCAGTAGCGTATCGGCACCCATTTTTGCAGCTGCCACAGCAGCTTCACATCCTGCGTGACCAGCACCCACAACAATTATATCATATTCAAATCTCATCTCTCATTAATCAATAAAACTGTACATTTTTAAGCATTCATCTTCTTTTGCACGCATAATCGCCTGCTCTTCTTCGGTTTTGTCACCATAACCACACAAATGCAGCACTCCATGTGCCACAACTCGCAATAGTTCCACGTGGAACATTTCTTTAGAGCCCAAAATATTAATTGCGTTGTCTTTTACTCGATCTAGGCTAATCATAAGGTCGCCTGCGATAATATTGTCCACAGAATAGTCGAAAGTGATGATGTCTGTATAATAGTCGTGATCGAGGAATTTTTTATTAAACTCTAGGAGGTAATCATCTGAGCACCAAATAATTACGATGTCACCCATCTGCTTATTTTCCTTCTCTAACACCTCTTCTATCCACTCCTGAATACCTAAATTTTCGCCTTTATTGTAGGGGATGTCACCAATTGAGTATATAATAGGCATATTTTGCTTTGTATTATGTTAAATTATACTAAATTACTAATTTCTCTAAAATTTCACCCAAGCCTCGGGGTTAAGGTCTTGTTCTTGTTTCCAGAGTTCGAAGTGAAGCACTCCATCTGAGTCGACAGTTCCGATTTTTGTTCCGCCACTAATTTTATCGCCAGTCTTCACGCTCACTTCACTTAGGTGGGTGTAGACAGTTAGATATTCGCCATGGCGAACCAACACACTCTCCCCCATTCCGCTCACTGCAAAAACTCCACGAACCACACCCTCAAAAATTACTCGCACACTAACTCCCGCTCCACACTTCACATCAATCCCACGACTTGTAACACTCAGACCAGCTCCCATATTTCGAAGACCATGTTTGCCAACTATAGTCCCCCCCGAAACAGGCACAGGCAAGCGCCCTTTGTTGGAGGCAAAACTTCCCGAAAGTGCGTAGTCAATTTCCATTTTCTCGCCACCTGACGAACCTTCTCTTTCTTTTGCCATCGCTTGGGCGATAGCTCGTTCGAGGCGTTGGATTTCGGCGATTTTTTCTTTATGTTGTTGCGATAGTTCCTTGATTTCGAGGTTGAGATCAGTGACTATAGCATCCATTTTTTTCTTCTCCGTGGTGAGTTTTTTGAGTTCCTCGGAGCGTTCTTTTTGCAGTATTTCCAGCTTCTCATATTTCTCTTCCGCTTGGGCATATCTTACCCCCAGACGAGAAGAAGTCGCATCGAGACTGTCCATTTTTTGGGCTATTTTTGAGGTGATTTCCTCGATTTGATGACCCAGTAGCTCGAGGTTCCATTGCGACTCAATGGAGAGCATAGAAAGAGTTGAAGAGCCTCTAACGGTGGACATATACCCCGCTCTGAGTAGGCTGCGGAGGTTATCCTTGGCTTCGGCGAGATCGTCTTTTAGTACTACTAGTTGTTTGCCATCGCGGCTCATTGAGCCCTCGATAGCCTTTATATCCTTCTCGACCGAACGAACGTTAGCGATGCTGCTACGTATGTTTTTTTCGAGCTCTAGGAGTTGTTTTTTCTGAGTTGCCGCAATCTTTTGATTGCCCTCTATCTTCGAGGACAATAGCTCTACTTCTCGCTCCAAATCGCGTAGCTGGTCTCTTTGGGCGTTGATATTTTGCGCCAAAGCCAAATCACAGTTCAAACTTAGGGCTATCCCCGTGCTTATACAAATTTGAGCTATTTTACCTACTCTTTTGTTCATTGCGCAGTGTAGGTTAGTTTACGGATTCTCTCGAGGTAGATTTCAGCTTTTTCTCTCTCGCCCATTGCGCTGAGTATTGCCACCATGTGTTCTAGTACCTCCACTGAAGGCTCGGTGTCTAAACCCATCACAAGACGCATGCGTTCGAGAGCCTGCTCAAATCGCCCTAGGCGGTAGAGTAACCACGCCTGAGTGTCAATATAAGCGGTGTTGTTTGGATCTGCCTCGACCACGCGGTTTATCATTGCGAGGGCTTTCTCCAATTCCTTAGTGTTGTTTGAGCTCTCAGATATATGATAGGCAAGATTATTCATCGAAAGGATATTGTTGGGGTCAAATTTAAGAGATTTTTCGTAGGCGCGAATGGTCTCTTTATCCTTGCCCTGCGAGCTGAACATCATGCCCATAGAACCATGAATTAAACTACGTGTAGAGTCGTCCACGCTCCGCTCGAGAGCTAACTCATACTTTTCAAGTGCGCTGTCATATTGCTCCATCATCGAGAGAATATTTCCCGATACAAGGTCGCCATTTATCATAGGGCGCTCTATTTTCTCTAGCTCCGAGATAGTCATCAGCGCACTATCTAGCTTTTGTGCCTGCATGTAGAGCTGCATAAGTATCTCGCCACCTCTTGGGTTGATGCGTTTGTGGTCTAACTCGCTTTGTAGTAGATGTGTTGCGCCATCCCAGTCTTGCAGAAAAAGTAAATAGTCCATATAAAACCCACTAAAAATTGAGTCAGTACCAGCCATATAAGCCTTCTTGAACACCCCTTGGGCTCTTTCGGATGCGGGGTCACCCCCTAGGTTAATATACTCATAGAGCATATCGACTCTACCCTGAGTGGGGAATATTTCGGTGACCTCCACAAGGCCGTCTATTGCCTCTAGGTAGTCATTGGCGTTTTGGTCTATTCTCCAAAAGTTTGCTAGTTGCAGCAGGTTGTTTATGTCGCCGCCAGCGAGTTTTTGAGCCTCACGAGCGAATTCGTCCGCCTCTTGTTTCTGCCCCAGACTAGCTAGAATGCGCGCGTAGTTTAGCAGGTTTGAGCTTGAGCGATCAGCTGCAATCATCTCTTGGGCGTAATTGGAAAGATTCTCGCTATCGCGCCTAGAGAAATAATATACGTTCTTTTTATTGGTCAGCTCACTATCATAGCCGTAGTGGCTTTCCCACTTGTTCGACATTTCTAGACCCTCACGCTGTTTTGAGCTATCGCTTGAGCTCAGCAGTGCTATTGATAGCTGGCGAAGAACCTCTCCGTCGCTGTCATCAATCTCAAGGAGTTTGCGTAGGCTCGCCTGCGTACGCTCCGTATCGCCCAGCATAGTGAATATTTGAGACTGAGCTTTGAGGTAGTCTGGGTAAGTTGAATCTACCTTGATCGCTCTATTAACCAGATTTAGTGCGGTGGTAGTGTCATTGTGGTGGATGTATATTTTAGAGAGATCATAGAGCGCAGGAGGATATTCGCCCCAGCGTTTGATGATTCTTTCAAATCCCTCCTTAGCCTGCTCAATTTGTCCGTAGAGCAGGACTCGTTTTGCATCATAATAGGCCATAGAGCGAGCCTCGGTGTCGATCACTTTCTTGCCCGAGGGTTTATCTTCAGAGTTCTGCGCGATGCTAAATCCCCCCGAGAGCAGGCCTAGCGCAATAATAAAAATTGCTCTTTGAATAAATTGTCTCATATCTTACCTACCTATATTTAATATACTATATGAATTATTGTTTTTCTTTACCATCATTGCTCTAGTGAATTCAGGGGTGATTAACTCAAGTTAAGTTAGTCACCCCTGAAATTCCACAATAATCTTAGCCTAGCTTATAAATAATAATTGGCTGGATTAGTTTTCATAGTGTTTCATCGCCTCCACCCAGAAGTTCTCGGGGAGTTGATTCTCGATGGGGTCTTTAGTATTACGATTGGACGCTTCGATCCAACCGATATTACCTAGGTTTAGGTTGTGGTACTCAGGTGAGATATACACATACATATCTTGGATCACCTCCTGCATCCAGATGTCGATGGCCTCACTCTCTTTTGTCAGTAGAGCCACCTCTTCGATAATCTCATAGTCAATCTCCGTCGAGGCAATATGAGAGGGGATCACTTTTTCTAGAGTAATAATCTTATAGACAACATTACCACTTTCGTCTACACCCTGGAAAGGTTTCGATATATCTCCAACTTTCATAGTTGAGAGTGTGCGGTAGTCTTCAACAGAGGTTTGCGAAAGTTCGTCGGCCATAAATAGAGTCGAGGCTTTCGAAATATCGCCCGTTTGGTTGTAGGCGCGCATATTAAATACCTTACCACCGTTGTTGCGGCTCATCTTGTCGTGTGACTCACGCAAAGCGGCCTGGGCGAAAGTAATCTTATCTTCTTGAATTGCGGTTCTGATTGAATCCAACTCAGCGACCACACCCTCCAGCTCGTCAGTTCCAAACTCGGGTTTCAGTAGCAGGTGGCGGTAGTGTACCAATTCGCCTCTTTTAGAGATCAATTCAATGATGTGGAAACCATATTCGGTCTCAACAACCTCTGAGATTTGACCTGGCTTGAGGATAGATAGTGTCTCGACAAACTCTGGAACAAAGTCGTTGATAGATTGTGGTCCAATCTCACCGCCCTTTCCTCGCGAACCCTCATCTTGTGAGTAAAGTCTCGCCAGAACAGCTAGCTTCTCGCCCTTTAGTATCCTCTCACGAAAACCCAATAGACGCTCGCGGATTGCCATCTTGCGAAGGTCAGTTTGCTCGGGAGCACGAGTGATCTGAGCATACACATACTGCTCAGGCACCATAGGTAGAGAGTCACGGCTGATGTTCGCGAAGAACTCATAGACATCATTATAGGATACCTCTACATCCTCTTTGATGATAGCCTGCATTTGTTGAGAGATTTGTTGGTCGAGTTGCTCTCTTTCCAAATCTCGTTTGATTTGAAAAAGCGCCTTACCATAGAGTTTCTCTAGTTCCTTTGCCGAACCAATGTGTTCTATCATCTGGGCCACTTGTTCTTCGACCTGAAGTGCGATAGAGGTGCGATTGATTTCTTTATCTAGCGAGTCGGCACGCCCTTTTTGGATTAGAACCTTCTGAAGGAGCATAGCCTGAAAAGCATCTTCCATTGGAGTGTTGGCAGAGGGAACTCCCATTTGTTTGCGTTGTTCGATAATCATGTCCTTCATCTTCTCCACCTCAGAGAGCATAATGGGAGCATTGCCCACGATGGCAACAACCTCGTCGGCAATAAAGCTAGAGCCGGGCTCATCGCTTGTTTGTGCAGCAAAGCTAGAGGGTTGGAAAAGAAATAGTGCTAGGGTGAAAACCGAGATTAGAGTCTTTTTCATTTTGAGTTTATGTGTTCGGTGTCTTTAGTTATTCTGTGGGTATTGAGTCGTTCACCCCTTCAATGGTATTAGAAGCGTTGGTGAGTGCTGTTGTATCTTTGCTAAAAATCTCCAATTCCCCTGTATTGAGAGCCCTAGTCAGTAGGCTGTCGTCGAGCCTTTTGATCAGCTCAGTCTCTCGAGAGTGGAGGATAATGCGTTTGATGTGCTCCTGAAGCATTTCCAGTGGCGAATTGTCGCCAGTGAAGCGACGCTCCTCGATGCGCATCATATAGTTGTATTGGTCGTCTTGGATTTGGTAGAAACTATTCTTGCGAAGGAAACTATCAAAGTCTGTCTGCGAGAAAGGAATCTTTTCCAAAATACTGATAAAAGGTATCCAACTCTGGGTTAGATCCTCATAGGAGTAGTCGTTCTTTTGACATAGAGCGATAAACTCTGTCATATCCTGTGCCTTGTCCGAGCGGAACAGCTCTTGGAGTTGCTCTGCTTCGCGAGCCTCACTAGGAATACGAGCAATATGAACCTTGACTATAGCCCCTGGAAGGCGAAATCCCTTGCCGTTGGCTTTGTAGTATTGTTCAATCTGCTCGGGGGTGACCTCGGTGTTGATGTTGCGCTTGATGTATTGCGCCTGAAAATTGTCTTTCAGTAGAGTCTCGCGGTAGGCCTTGATCTGATCCTCTATGCTCTTTAGGTGCTCTTGGTTTTGCTCCAAAGCCGCACTCAGGCGTATTTGTTCCTGCACCCACTGCTCAATGAATAGCTTTTGGTGAGCAAGGCTATCCTGGGGGGTTAGTCCCTCCGTTGCGACCACACTGCCGCTATAGAGCACACTATCGCCCACCTGCGCCAACTTCTCACCCCTGTCATCATCATAGAGCGAAAGCGAACCGCAACCGCACAACGCTCCACTCAGGGCGAAAACCCCAAGGCTCAGAAATGTTGAAAGTGTGCGTTGTGAGCTCATGTATTTAAATTATTATTTTTCAGCTTTTGTTATATCCAAAATCTCCACCTCGAAAATCAGCGTCTCCTTGGGTTCAATAATACCTGAACCATTCTCGCCGTAGGCCAGCTCATAGGGGATGTAGAGTATTATCTTGGTGCCCTTGCGTGCATATTTCAAACCCTCGTAGCAACCCTCAATAAAGTTACCCCTTTTGAAAGCAAACTCAAAAGGCTTGCCATGATCTTTGGTCGAATCTAAAACCCGACCCTCTATGTTTGTGACCACAAATTCCATCACCACTTCATCGCCATCTTTTATGGTCTCGCCCTTACCCCTGTTGAGTATCTTGTAGTAGAGCCCTGAGTTGGTCGAGGTGATATCCTCACGGTCGGCTAGCTCGCTAAAGAACTCATAGCCCTTACGCTGGTTTTCATTGCCCAGAAGGGTGTCTTGGATGTTCTCCGAGAAGTGGCGGATGTATTGTCCTGCCTGCTCGAAGTTCATTGTAGCTTCGCCCTCAAGATATTCCATTATGGCGTGTGATAGAATATCGGGGTTAATTATTCTTCTTGCAAAAATCAGCCTAATGGTCTCCCCTATGTGCACCCCAAGGGCGTAGGAAACCGAATCAGTTGCGCTTTGAAGTTCGACTTGCGGTTTATTTTGCAACTTGTTTTGCGCCATTGCGCTGTGGCTGGTTGAGCCAAGAGCAAGTGCGGCAAAAGCCAGTGTTGCAAAAAGTTTTTTCATAAGTTTGTCGAATGCTACATATATAATTACGCAAAGATAACACTTTTTATTGTTTTTCAACTGCATTTTATGAATTTTGGACCCCGATAAAATAAAACCCCAGCATCGCTCGTTGAAAATATAGAATAGCCGGAAGGAGTAGGCTAAATAAAATGCGAGCCATGGTCCGAGCTGGACCAGCAATGATTTAGTGAGGTCCGAGCCGCACGCGGGCAATCTCCCATCGGGGCGGCCGTCTTTACCTGAAGGTAAATTCGTCCTTACAAAGACAAATCATACAAGAGGCTAGGGGTGAAAGCTGCACCGAAATACAGGCGAGATTCGCTCACGATATTCGAAATAATTAATTACATTTGCACGATGAAATTTGCAAACAAATAATATGAAAGATACGCAAACACTCTACCCTCGCCATGTGGCCATTATTATGGATGGCAATGGTCGTTGGGCTCAAAAACAAGGGCAACAACGAGTAGAGGGACACAAATCAGGGGTTGATGCCTTGAAGAAAGTGGTTCGCATGGCGGCTCAAACCCCCATCGAATACCTCACTATCTATGCTTTTTCTTCCGAAAATTGGAACCGTCCAAAGGAGGAGGTTGAGGCTTTGATGCAGCTTTTTGTACTCTCTTTGTCCTCTGAAATAGAGGAACTTACAAAAAAGGGTGTGAGGCTGCATTTTTTGGGTAATACAGCCGCTTTGCCCCCTGCTCTTAGAGAGTTGATCGCCAAGACTGAGGCTGTAGTGCCTGAGAGGGTAACTCTGAATCTTGTGGTGGCAATGAACTATGGCTCGAGGGAGGAAATCTCACTCGCGGCTAAATCCATCGCTCAAAGAGTCGCGCAAGGCGAGATCACCCCAGAGGATATCACTCCAGAGTTGTTCTCTGAGCATCTCCAGCTGCCCTTTGTGCCCGACCCCGACTTGATGATACGCACCAGTGGTGAGCTTCGTTTGAGCAACTTTATGCTCTGGCAGCTCTCCTATGCAGAGTTGTATTTCACGGATGTGCCTTGGCCTGATTTCGATGAGACTCAAATGGAGTTGGCTCTTGAGCACTACACCCAGCGCCATCGACGCTATGGTGCGCTCTAAGTTTGGTGTCTAAGTGTTTATGTAATAATTAAATATACCTTAATTCGAAGAATCAATGCGGCACTCTCAAATGGAAGCTTTTGGGGCGAGTGGTGTAATTCATAGTAAGGAGAATTGGTTATTTAAAAAAAAACATATACCTTTACCCATTAAAAAACCGAACCAAGAGCGTGTCTTAAGTAAGTTTATTTTGGCGCTAAGCCTGTTGCTCAAATGCTCATTTTACCTTAACAATAGGAGAAAACTCCGCATACGAGAGACTTGGCCTTCAATCCAAAACCGCCTTACTCCACTCACGCACTTCCCCGCCCTACGCCTACAGCCCCCGAGCGGAGCTTTAGCTAACCATCGAACTTGAAGATAAAAATAACACTCAATCATCATACATGAAGTTAATAACACTTTTTCTAGCCCTTTTTCTCAGTATCCCCGCCTTTGCTCAAACTTCTGATAGTCTTAGCACTAAAGATATTCCACGTATTGACTACGAAGGTAGCCCCAAAGAATATGTGATCAGTGATATCAGCGTGGAGGGTCTACGTACACTCGATGAAGCTCTGATTATCAGCACTACAGGACTTGCGGTTGGAGATAGCATCCTTATCCCATCGGAACATCTTTCGCTGGTGGCGAAATCTTTGTGGGATCAAAGAGTTTTTGCCGACATTGATGTGAAAACCAATATAAAAGGTGGAAATGTTGATATTGTCTTTATTGTTAAAGAGCGTGCCAGAGTCTACGACTGGCAGTTTGATGGCATAAAAAAGAGTCACACGAAAGATTTGATGGAAAAACTAAACCTTCGTCGTGGTTCTGAGCTATCAGACTATTTGGTGAACACCTCTGAGGCTCTAATCAAGGAATATTACAGAGAGAAGGGTCACAGAAATGCAACGGTTGACTATAGAATCGAGAGCGACTCAGTTGTGAAGAATGGTGTTATTGTGGTTTTTGACATCGATCCAGGTGAGAAACAACGCATCAAAGAAATCACTATCGAAGGCGCCGATAATCTCAATACCAAGAAGATGGCAAAGGCGATGGATAATACAAAGAAAAAATCTATTAACATCCTAGCCGACAATAAGTTCAAGGATGATCTCTTTGATGACGATCTAGTTTTGATTGAAAACTATATGCGCTCTCAGGGCTATCGTGATGGTGAGGTAGTAGCCGATTCGCTCTACCAAATCGACGAAAAAAATATTGGAGTGTGGATAAAGGTTCAAGAGGGCATCAAGTACTACTATCGTGATATCACGTGGGTGGGCAACTCGGTGTACACTACCGACCACCTAGCCAACTATGTGTTGGGTCTTCATAAAGGTGATACCTACGACTCTGAGGCTATGGGAGCTCGCCTAGGGCTGCCAGGTAAGGGTGAGATGGGCGATATTTCGGTCTCTAGCATGTATCAAGACAATGGATATTTGGTATTTAATATAGAACCCTTCGAGACTGTTGTTGGCAAGGACTCAGTGGATGTTGAGGTTCGTATGATAGAGGGCAAGCAGTTCCGCATTAACCAGGTGGATTTTGACGGTAATACTCGTACTAATGACCATGTGATCCGCCGTGAGCTAGAGACCCTCCCTGGGGATCTTTACTCTCAATCGCTTCTGATTCGCACCTACCAGCGTCTAGCGGGCATGGGGCAATTCGACCAGCAATCATTCTCAACCCCTCAGGTAATTCCAAACCCACAGAACCAAACAGTAGACATCAAATATTCGCTCACCGAGATTTCTAACGACCAGTTGGAACTATCGCTCGGATGGGGTGGAGGTATGTTTATCGCATCGGTGGGTGTGAATTTTACCAACGTTTCGTTGCGTAAATTCTTCGACAAAACAGCTTGGCGCCCCTACCCTGCGGGCGACAATCAAACCCTTGGAATCAGGGTTCAAACCAATGGTACTTACTATCAGGCCTACTCGCTTAACTTCATCGAGCCTTGGCTTGGAGGAAAGAGCCCAACCACATTTAGTTTTAACACCTACTACTCTCGTGAGACCAATTCATATAGTTGGGATGTGGATCCAACCCAGTATTTTGGTACTATCGGTGTTGGGGCCTCAATTGGAAAACGCCTACGTTGGCCAGATCCATTCTTTACCTTCCAGGTTGGTTTGCAGTATCAGGCATATATGATGGATGATTGGTCAGGTTTCTTGATGACAGACGGAATAGCAAACACTTTGGCTCTGAGCCTAACCTTAGGACGTAACTCTGTGGACGACCTCCAAGGCTACCCAACGACAGGT
Organism: uncultured Rikenellaceae bacterium; assembly: GCA_964370955.1. Lineage (GTDB taxonomy): Bacteria > Bacteroidota > Bacteroidia > Bacteroidales > Rikenellaceae > Mucinivorans. The sequence continues at coordinate 11,535 of CAYJLL010000026.1, forward strand.
TCAAACATATCGCTAGGTGTATCGCTAACCCCTCCGTTCTCGGCTTTCAATAATGTTGATTACAGCGACCCAGAGCTAGACCAACAAACACGTTACCGTTGGATCGAATATCACAAATGGAACTTCAACTCTCAGTGGTTTATGCCTCTGAGCCCAGACCGCAAGCTTGTTTTGATGGCGCGTGCGCAGTTTGGCTACCTTGGAAGCTATGATCCAAATAATAGCTC
>CAYJLL010000026.1:11861-14000 GCA_964370955.1 uncultured Rikenellaceae bacterium
TTGAAAAAATCAGCTGGTATTGGTATGCGTATCTACCTTCCTATCCTAGGTCTATTGGGTATTGACTGGGGTTATGGTTTCGATCCTGCATCGAGCAACGAAACAGGCCCAAGTGGTTCGCAGTTCCACTTCACTATGGGTATGCAAATGTAATGATGGCAGAGATTTTGCCAGATGAGAATACAAAAAGAAATTAAACAACAAAAAATATTAAATTAAATCTAAAACTTTAAAACAATGAAAACAATCAAATTTCTAGCCCTAGCACTTCTATTGGCAGTAACATCAAGCACAGTAATGGCACAAAAATTAGCCACCATCAAGAGTAATGCTGTGATGGAGAAAATGATGGTTAAGGACAGCGTACAAATGAAGTTTGAGGCCCACGCAACTGAGCTAAATCAGGAGGCTCAAGCTATGCAGACTGAGTTTAATAAGCGATTGAGCGAGTTCCAAAACGGCGAAGCAGGAATGAGTGAAGTTGTTCGTGCGCAGAAAGAAAAAGAACTTCAGCAACTAGCAACCAACATCGAGGAGTTCCGCGTGACTATGCAGCAAAGCCAGCAGCAAAAACAACAAGAACTAATCAACCCTATCGTGACTAAACTTCGCGAGGCGGCAGCAAAGGTTGGTGCAGCAGGTGGTTATGCAATGATCTTCGATGGCGAAACTCAACTTTATGTTAACCCATCGCTAGTGACTGATATTACTACTCTTGTTGAGAAAGAACTAGGCCTCTAGTGCCGATAAGGTGAGTGCCCACACTGTGGGTGGTGATTTAGCTCGAGGTGCGAGTCGCAGTCCGAACGGACGCATAGCACCACTGATAAATAATTAACAATGGTTGGAGTACTTGACTCAGGCCTAGGCGGACTATCTGTATTAAAAGAGATAGTGCGCCTTTTGCCTATTACAACACAGGTCATATATTATGCCGATACGGCTAACTGCCCCTATGGCGGCCGCTCCCAAAACCAAATTCTGAAGCTTACTCAAAAGGCTGTTCAGGAGCTGGTCGATAGGGGGGCTACTGTGGTGGTTTTGGCGTGTAATACCATGACAGGTGCGGCGATTACTCACCTTCGAGAACACTATCGAGGCAGGGTGAAATTCGTTGGTATGGTCCCTGCGGTTAAGCCTGCGCTCGAGTCGACACGATCGGGTGTCGTTGGGGTGATGGCAACGCGTGCCACTCTCTCTAGCGATGGCTATAAAAGGGTGCGCGAGATGTTTCGAGGTAAAGGACAAAAGATAGTGGACATCGCAGGCGAAGGCTTGGTGGAGATGATAGAGGGAGGTATGGCAGAGAGTCGGCAGTGTGAGGATTTGTTGAGAGAACAGCTAGCAGACTTTATAGCTCAAGGCGGCGACACTCTAGTGTTGGGGTGTACGCACTACCCTTTCCTTGAGAGTCAACTGAGAGGGATTTTGGGCGAAGGAGTGACTATAATTAACCCTGCAGGCGCAGTTGCTCGTCAATTGTTGAGAGTCTATCTTGAGGATGCACCCCTTTCGCAAAAGAGTGATATAGAGGGTGAGATCAAGATTGAATTTATCAGCAGTGGTGGCGAGGCGGAGCGAGAGAAATTGGTGCGAACGTGGTTTGGTGAGAGCTAAATAATAAAGACACTTTGTGTCCATTAGCAGGACACCCAGTGTCGCCCTGAGAACCCTCCAAGCTGGAGCAGCGGTGGTTTGTGAGAGATAAATCATTGCCCGTGCCGCTGGCACCGCTTTGCGTCCCCTAGACGGACGAACCGCACCCCATAGGGGCGGCCGTCTTTACCTAAAGGTAAATTCGTCTATGCCCCTTGCGGTTCGCCGAGCGATGATTTAGTGAGAGATATATCATCAAAGAGCCAGACCAGCAATGGTGGGAGATGAATGATTGTCCAGTGCGGGCGCGCACTAGCAGGGCGACGCTCCCCCACGGGAGGTGCGAGCCGCACTGGCAATCTTGCTCTTATTCAGAGCAGAACACCCGCAGCGCACGCCCTCCAAGCTGTAGCAGCGATGACTTGTGAGAGACAAATCATCGCCCGTGCCGCTGGCACCGCTTTGCGTCCCCCTGCGGTACGCACTCGAGACAAATCATAAAAGGGTCTTTGACCCCGCCCTGAAGAGCAACAAAAAAAGTAA
>CAYJLL010000027.1:0-3439 GCA_964370955.1 uncultured Rikenellaceae bacterium
AATATTAGATATCACACTCTCCTAACCCCAACTCTTTATTGCAAAGATACATTATAATTTTACAAGAACAAAAAGTTATAAGATTTTTTTAATATCTTTTCGCTAATCTAAAAGCACAACGGTTGAATACTTTTCACTTAACAAAGACACACGTATTGATTCTCAATAAAATATAGTACAAATACTATACCTCAATTTAAAAATATGACTAGCTTGTGTTGCAAAACAACAAAAAAGATCGCCTAATAATCAATATTAAACGACCTTTAACCACATCGTAGATGTGATGGTGAATAGTTTGTGTTAAGACTTCGGAATCTTATTTATAATTGCGACTTTTTAGCATCGCAACTTCTTTATCGGATAGAATTCTCCAAAATCCTCGACGCAAGCCAAGTTTTGTGAGACCAGCAAAATAGACTCTATCGAGCTTTTGCACCTCGTAGCCTAAATGCTCAAACATACGGCGAACAATGCGGTTGCGACCCGAATGCAGCTCCACTCCGACTTCTTTGTGCGCTCCTGCCACGAATGATATTTGATCTACCTTGATCTCGCCATCCTCAAGAGTTACACCCTCAAGCAGCTGCTCAAGATGAGCCTCAGTACAAGGCTTATCAAGGAATACGTGGTAGATTTTGCTTTTATTATAGCTAGGATGAGTCAATTCACGGGTGAGATCACCATCATTGGTGAGCATCAAAACGCCAGTTGTGTTTTTATCCAAACGCCCCACGGGATATACTCTTTGGGGAACTTGTCCTTTGAGCAAGTCGATAACCGTACGATCATTATGAGGATCATCCACCGAGGTGACATAGCCTTTTGGCTTATTCATCACGATGTATATCTTTTTCTCGCCCTGCAAAACTTTACCCTCATACTCAACCGTATCCTCAAACGTCACTTTTGAGCCCAGCTCGGTAACAACAACTCCATTGACAGAAATTAGTCCATCGGCAATTAGTGAATCAGCCTCACGACGTGAACACACGCCACTTTGCGCCACAAAGCGGTTCAGACGCATAGGTTCATTAGATTGAGCCTGCTGTTTGGCTGCTTCCTTGAGGATTTGATCCTCGCGCTTAGTACGACCACCACGACGCTCTGGGCGATCAATCGCAACACGTTCAGAATAGCTATCTGCCTTGCCTACAAATTTTGAGGCTGTAAAAATCTTACTGCGCTCTTGTTTTTTAAGCGCCTTTGGATTGTCCTTGCGGAACTGCTCGAAAGGACGTTCAGATTTGCTCCTAGGAGCTGGTTTAGCTGCAGGTTTCGCAGGCTTCAGGCTTGGCTTTGAAACTGCCTGAGGTGCTGGTTTAGAAGCTGGTTTTGAAGTGTTTTTGGGGGTGGTTGTAGCATTTGCGTCATCTCGACGAAAATAGCTACGGGTTGATGTTTTACTCATTTTGAGATTTTTTCTTAGTTTTTGTTATTTATCTTTGGTTTAGAAATTTTCTTAAAACTCGTTGCTAGCCAACGAGGGATAATCACCATACCCACAATCAGATATGGATAGTAGGTCACACATCTCCACAGGATGGCTATCATAGCCACCGTACCCGCCATTGTCGATGCCGAAACATTAATCACATCCCCTAGGAAATTTGAGAATATATATTCCGCAAAGCCACTACCTCCGGGGGTTGGCGAGATTATCATAGGAACCCACATCGAGAGCTGACGAGCAAACACTAGTAGGTGGTCGCTCAGGTGGAAGAACGCCATAAAGATTGCATTGGCAACCAAGAATCTCGAACACCACGTCAGGGAGGTTGTCCCTGCGGCTTTCAACCAAAAACTCCACGGATAATGCTTTATTTCTTTTGAGCTTATAATAATATCTTCGCCAGTTTGAACTGCTCCTTTCTTCCAACGTCTAAGGAAACGCAGGGAGAACAAACGGATAAGTAGCATTTTCATTCCTCTGGGGCGGATAAAAAGTCCGTAGGCAAGCAGCAGAGCGAGTGATAGTTTGAGTGCATATCCTCCCACTATCAGGGTTGCAAAACCCGAAGCACCCTCGAAAGCAAATAGCTTATCGAAGCCAACTATCCAAATCACCAAAGGAAACAGCACCGCAAAGAAGAGTTCATCAAAAAACGCTGTGAGCATTACCATCGAGGTTGACCTTCCCACCGAAACGCCCTCTTTATGCAGAAAAAGCACAGCCACTGAAGTTCCTCCAATGGTCGAAGGTGTGATAGCCGAGGCAAACTCCCACAGCATAATCACTCGAAAAGCTTGTTTCCAACTCAGCGCACCTTGGGCAAAAAGCCTAATACGCATAATATAGCCCAAATCCCTTAGAACGATAAAAGCAAATGCTAACAGCAAATAGAATGCCGCTGAGAGTGTAAAGGTAAAATTCGCAAAAACGGAGGCATCGGCCTCACTATAAAACATATAGCCCACAAATGCCAGGCCGATTATAACGGGTAGAACGATTTTCCAGCGCTGGATTTGCAGGGATGACTCCTTTTGCATAACTTTGTACTTCTTATTTTAAGTTTCTAATTCAAGGTATTTCCAACAAACGCCTTCAAATTTATTCTTTGATGCTACTTAATATCGACGACAAAGTTAAGCAATTATTTGATTATTACGCAATTTTGCCTGCCGATTCTATCGAGAAAGAAGATATTGATCGATGGCAACAGTGGATAGAGGTGGGTAATCATGGGGCAATGAAATACATGGAAAGGGAGCGACACGACCCCACCAAGATACTCAAAGAGGCAAAAACTGCCATAGTTGTGGTTCTCGCACAAAACCCCTCTGGGCAAAAAGGCGTCTCTCGATGTTTCGTTGGTGAGGACTATCACCTCAGAGTAAAAAACCTTCTCTTCGAACTCCTCGAACACATAAAAACTCTTCACCCCACCATCAAAGGTCGCGCCATTGTAGATTCAGCTCCACTGATGGAGAAAATCCTAGCTCAACGCTCTGGCCTGGGTTGGATAGGGCGAAATTCACTACTTGTGACAAAAAAAGGGAGCTTCTTTAATCTAGGGGTCCTACTTTTGGATAAAGAATTTGATAGCATCACGGGCGACTGTTCAAAGAATCTCTGCGGAGATTGTCGCCGCTGCGTGGATGCCTGCCCCGGGGGAGCTATTAATGAGGGAGGGGGTATAGATGCCCGAAAATGTATATCCTATCTAAACAATGAAGCGCCCCGTTTGGGGGCGGCTTCAAATAATGACGATCTTCACGGCTGGTCGAGCGGATGTGACATCTGTCAAATGGTCTGCCCTTGGAACTACGAGCTGTAGCAGCTATCATTTAGCTCTAACTGGATCTTTACAAACCCTGCGTCCATGCGGGTACGCACCGCAGGGCGACACTCCCGCGGGAGCCCTGCTCCTTTTTCTAGCATGAGAGCAGGCCACCCAGTGTCGCCTAGTAGTTAAGTACACAGTTCGTAGGTGCCAGC
>CAYJLL010000027.1:3539-13846 GCA_964370955.1 uncultured Rikenellaceae bacterium
GAGTTGTGAGCGTATTTCATTGAGGTGAGAGATTTCTTCGACGATTTTCCCTGCCTCATCCATTGACTCCAACCCCATCAACTGACGCTGAAGGCTATCGATGCGCTCGCCAATTATTTTTGACTTATAGATCACTAGCATTTTAGGGATAGAATCCGAAAGCATATCGCCTGCTGTGCGCACTAAAATGTCGTTGCGTTGCCAAATTTTCGAAGGTTTATATAGCTCGTTTTGACTCTCAACATCTACCACAAACTGCGAAACAGCTCCATTAGGATGGTTTAGAAACCAACTAACATGAGGGCGATCGCCTTGGTCAAACCTCTGACAATACTCCTGAAAGATAGTGCGATAGGGTTCGTGTTTTATTTCAATATTCTCACTACGCAATTCATCGATGATGGTGTGTGCCACCTCAAGTTCGACTATCTCATTGGATGGAAGGATAAAATCGAATTTACGCTCACCGAAGCTCACAAGAGCGGTCACAAGTTCTTTTTCGAGATTCTTTAGCTCTTGCTGCGATCGGCTGGGTTTATGGGGCGTAATGCTCACTGGTGCACCTGAGGCTGAAGGATAATCATCATTGAAGAGATCTTCCGGCGGTGCATCCTGAGGCATATTATGCGTTGCGGCTTGACTTGAGCGAAAACGCTCACCACGGATAGCATTGCGAGCAACCTCGCGCCCTGCACGTCCATCCACAGCTCCTGCTCGCTTAATGCGCACCTCATTTTCGAGCACACCTCTCTCTATGTCCATCAATCGAGCACACTCGGCAATATAGACCGAACGCTGCACATTATCGGGGATCACTACGATAGACCCTATAATATCGCTGATGATTTGAGCACGTTTAATGGGATCGGAACTTTCCTCGCCCTGCATTAGTGTGTGAATCTTGAAAGCCAAGAAATCCTCTTCTTTTTCGGCTATATAATCGTTTATCTGAGAACTAGTGTGAGCACGTGCAAAAGAGTCGGGATCCTCACCCTCGGGCAGAGGCACTACCCTCACGGACATACCCTCACCAAGCAAAAGATCGACCCCACGCATTGATGCCTTGATACCCGCCGAGTCGCCATCATAGATAAGCGTGACGTTACTCGAAAAGCGTTTGAGCAGCTTGATTTGCCCCACCGTGAGCGATGTTCCGCTGGAAGCAACCACATTCTCAAGACCGCTTTGGTGCATAGAGATAACATCCGTATAGCCCTCGACCAAAATCGCCTTATCGCTTTGCATGATACTTTTCTTGGCAAGGTGAATACCATAGAGAGTATTACTCTTATGATAAACCTCGCTCTCGGGCGAATTGACATACTTGGCTAGTTTTTTGTCGGTGCGCATAGTGCGCCCTCCAAAACCAATCACGCGCCCCGAAAGGGAGTGAATCGGAAAAATAATACGAGCCGAATAGCGGTCATAGAGACTTTTATCTCGCTCACTTTGCCCTGTGAGGCCTGTTGCAAGCAGGAAACGCTCCTGATAGCCCTCCTTTAGTGCCGCATTGGTCATCTGTGCCCCTCGCTCGGGGTTGTAGCCTATCGCGAACTTTTTGATAGCCTCCTCGTTGATCCCCCTCTCCTCAAGATAGCTTCGAGCGATATTTTGCCCCTCGGGTGTGTCGAGTTGACTTTGAAAATACCCTTCGGCCCAAGTGTTGAGCACCATCATACTCTCACGATCGTTATTGGCGGCTTGTTCCTCGGGCGAGAGTTCTCGCTCTTGCACATGGATGCCATACTTGCGTGCCAACCATTTAAGAGCATCAGGATAGGATAGCTTTTCATGGCTCATTACGAACTTTGCAGCACCTCCTCCCTCGCCACAGCCAAAGCATTTATATAAGCCCTTGGCAGGTGAGACTATAAACGATGGGGTTTTCTCATTGTGAAAAGGGCAACAAGCAGTGTAGTTGGTGCCCTTGCGCTTTAACTGCACAAAGTCACCAACTACCTCTACTATGTCAGCCGCCGCTAAGATGCGGTCGACCGTTTCCCTATCTATCATATTTTAATGTATAATTATCTCTTTTCGCCTAAGCTCAATTGCTCGTTATGCAGAACTAAACTTAGATAAAAACCGCGCAGGGCGAAGGCTCCCCTCTGGAGCCCTGCTATCTTTCGATAGCCAAACCTCCTGCAGCCTCCCCCTCAAGCACTATATATATTACTCAGCCCAAAGTTCAAGTGTACCTCCTGCCATAATAGTAGCGTGAGGGATGCTAGTACCGGTGAAAGGCTCACCGTTTAGTTGGGCGCGAGTGTGGTAGGTCTTATCTTTCGAATAGCCGTGCGCTTTTATGGTGAAAGTTTTATCCTCAGGCAAAGTGATAGTCACCTCCTGGAAAATTGGAGAACCAATAAGGAAGTCGCCACCAGCTGGATTCGCTTGATACAGACCCATAGCGTTCAGAGCATACCATGCCGACATCTGACCACAGTCCTCATTACCGCTAAGTCCATCAGGAGCAGCATGATAAAGTGAATCTACGATGCGACGCGCTAGAGCTGCACTCTTTTGAGGCTTGCCCAATGCGTGGTAAGCATAGATGGTGCTATGAGATGGCTCGTTGCCATGAGCATACTGACCTATCATACCCGAAATATCTGGTGATCCTTCTTTTGGAGCAACAAATGGAGTTGTAAATAGTGAATCTAGCTTTGCTTCAGCCGCCCCAGGTGAAGCGAACATTCCGATGAGCCCTTCGAAATCATGGGGCACCATCCAGCTATACTGCCAAGAGTTACCCTCACAGAAATCATCCGCACGGTGGGTGGTGTGGGCAGGATCGAAAGGAGTTCTAAAGCTACCATCGCTAAGGATACCTTTCACGAAGTTGTCGTTCTTATCGAAATACTTTTGGTAGTATTTACTGCGCTCCAAGAATTTCTTATAGTCATCCTCTTTGCCTAGTTTCTTGGCAACTTGGGCTACGGCATAATCCGAGATCGCGTATTCCAAAGCCTTTGCCACGCTCTCGCCCTCTTTATCGGCACGAATAAAGCCTAGCTCACGCACGTCTTTCATACCTCGCTCGTCCAAATCGGCAAAGCCTTTAATAACATTATAGGCACGCTCATAGTCAAAGCCTTTGAAGTCTTTGAGTATCGCATCAGCAATCACCTGCACAGAGCTAAAGCCCACCATACAGTTATTTTCATTACCCGTGAGGTTCCAAACCGCAGGTTTACCTTGCTGCTCCGAGATGTCAAGCAGCGAGTTAATCAAATCCACGACCATATCGCTTTGAGTGATGGTCATCATTGGATGCAAGGCACGGTAGGTGTCCCAAAGCGAGAAAGTAGCGTAGTGCATGCGCTCGTTGTCCGTGTAGATCTTACCATCGGTTCCACGGTAGCGTCCATCAACATCGCTCCACAGACCGGGGAAGAAGCCCGTGTGATAAAGAGCCGTATAGAAGGTCTTTTTCTGATCTTCACTACCTCCCGTGGTCTGCACTTTGCTAAGATAGTCATTCCATTTAGAGGTAGCTTGCGCTCGCACAACATCAAAGCCACGACCACCCTCAGCATTTAGGTTTTTCTTTGCACCCTCAATATCCACGCCCGAGATGGCTAGCTCAACACTCAAAGTGTCCACTGGAGCAAAAGAGAGCATATAGTAAGCATTCTCAACTATGGTTTGAGTTTTGTTGTGAGGGTTGTAGGTTGTGTCGTTCTTTACAACAATATCAGTTATCTCCGAAGAGAAATTTGCCACAAAGAATACTCTGTCGTCCTCAGACCAACCAGTCGACAGCCGCTGACCTTCTATGGTCTTGGGTCCTGTCTTTTTCAGGTAAACATCCGTCGGCCAGTCCCAGCCTATACCCTGACGCAGGTTTACTATCATCTGTGGGGTTTCGCCTTTAGGGTAGCTATAACGGTGGTAGCCCACACGTTCAGTAGCTGTTAGTTCGGCTTTCACTTTATATCTATCGAGCACAACGCTGTAATAACCAGCCTCGACCTCTTCGTTAGAACGAGAGAAGGTGCTAACGAATGATTTTTTGCCTTTCATCTCGGGCGTACCGACAACTGGTAGTAGTTGAATATCACCCTTGTCGCCTATACCCGTACCACTGAGGTGAGTGTGGGCAAAACCAATCACTGTTGTGTCGGAAATATGGTAGCCCGAACACCAATCCCAGCCTTCTGAGATATTCACTGTGCCCAACTGCACCATACCGTGAGGTACGTTTGCCCCCACAAATACGTGGCCGTGACCACCGCTACCAATATATGGATCGACCCATTGGGTTAGACCTTTCGCTTCTTCTGATGTTTTAGCAGCCTCGCCAGCACACCCACCAAGGGTGAGCGCTAGCGATGCCAATAGAAATATATTTTTCATTACTATGTGTAGTTATTACTTGTTTTTAAAAATCAATTCTCCACCCTCTTTAAGCATACCCCAAGAGATGGTGTTACCCCCTAACGCATTTCCAGCGAAGAATATTTCACCCGCGCCATTACCTTCTTTCTTCACAGTGAGGGTATTGCCGTTGCTAAGGCGAACGCTCATCTGATCGAACAGAGGTGACGCCAATTCATACACGCCCGAAACTGGATCTACGGGATAGAAGCCCATAGCCGAGAACACATACCAAGCCGACATCTGTCCGCAGTCCTCATTACCGCAAATCCCCTCTGGGCGTTCGCTGTAAAGGTTGTTACGGATAGAATCCACATACTCTATGGTCTTATCACGACGACCAATGTGGTTGTAAAGGAAAGCCACGTGATGTGAAGGCTCGTTGCCATGAACATACTGACCTATCATACCCGTCGAGAAGATAGGCAGCGAGTCGCTAGCGGCTGGATTTTTCAAGAAAATATCATCAAGTGCTTGCTCGAAATTTTGCGCTCCGCCCATCATTGCAATTTGACCTGCGATGTCGTGTTGCAAGAAGCGATAGTGCCAAGCGTTACTCTCGGTAAAGTGGTGGGTGTAAACATCAGGATTAAACTCGCCGACCCACTGCCCATTGGCTTTACGAGGCTCGAAGAAACGGCTTTGTTCGTTGTATATATTTTCGTAGTATTTGCTGCGTGCCAAGAACTCGTTTGCAATGCTATCATAGCCCTCAGATGGGAATAGTTCGTTCATTTTGCGAGCCATCATAGCCACTGCAAAATCATCATAGGCATATTCCAGACTCTTGCTCACGCTCTCAATCTCACCGCTATCCGCCGAAATGTAGCCTTTCTCGCGGTGTTCTTGCTGTCCGCGTTGGTTGCGGTTTGCTGATGCCTCAACCGCCTCGAAAGCAGCTTTAGCATCCATATCAACACCTTTGATAAGCGCCTCGGCAATAACTGGGATTGCGTGGTTACCTATCATCATATCGGTCTCATTACCCCAGATATTCCAAACGGGTAGTGCTCCGCTCTCATTGTAGAATCCTACCATAGAACGAACCATATCCTCAACACGTTTGCCCTCTAGCATCACTAGTAGCGGGTGTTCAGCACGGTAGGTGTCCCATAGTGAGAAGATGGTGTAACGCTCACCCTCGCCCTTGTGAATCTGACGATCAACGCCCATATACTCACCATTTACGTCGCTATAAACCACTGGAGCGATCATAGTACGATAGAGCGAGGTGTAGAATGTGGTCTGTTGGGCAGGTGTTCCACCAGTGATAGCGATTTTAGAAAGCTGGTCATTCCACTTAGCAGAGGTTTCAGCTAGGATAGCATCAAAGTTTTTGCCTGCTGCCTCGCCTTGCATATTCGCTTGAGCGCCCTCCATTGAGGTACCTGAGATTGCAGTCAACACTTCGATTCTCTCACCTGCGGTTACATCGAAATAGAAGAATCCATTTTCGCTGCGCAGATCATTGAAATTTTTGTTGTCGTGTTTTGTGAACTTCTCTTCGATTGTGTAGCTTTTGAAAGGCTTAGAGAAAGTCGTGTAGAAATACACCCTCTGATCAGCTGCCCATCCATTCGAACGACGCTCACCACGAATAGTCACACTATCAATCACCTCAATATCCGCTCCCATAGGGAAGTCCCAGTTCATCGATTTGAAAAGGTCGAGTTTAATCAATGCACTATCGCTCGCACGGTTGAAGGTATAGCGTTGTGCTCCCACGCGGGTCGTGGCTGTTAGTTCTACCTCAATGTCGTAGTCAGCCAAAAGAACCTTATAGAATCCAGCCCAAGCCTCTTCTTGTGAGTGAGAGAATTTTGAGTGAAGCCCCAACTCGCCTTTAGCAATATTAAAAGGAGCAACAGCAGGCATAAACGAGATGTCATACAAATCGCCTGCTCCCGTTCCACTGAGGTGGGTGTGCGAAAAACCTGCTATAGTTGAATCTGGATAGAAATATCCAGCGATACGATCCCATCCGCTGAGCCCATTATCGGGCGAGAGTTGCACAAAGCCAAATGGTGCTTGCGCTCCTGGGTACACATTCCCTGGGCCATCGGTTCCAATGAGAGGGTCGACTAGTTTGGCTAGATCGCTCTGAACGGGGGTTTCTACTTTGCCTGCGCATCCAACCATCACCGCTGAGAGTGCTAAAATAAAGATTCTTTTCATGTTTTTTGGTAAGTATAATTAAGTTTTATAAATCGCTTTAACGGGTTGCATTTGAGCTGCTCCCCATGCAGGAAAAAATCCTGATATCGCTCCAACAAGCGATGAAATTCCAAGTCCTATTGAGATATTACTCATCGTGAGCACAATATCAAAGCCCGTGAGATGGCTCGCCACCAAGGCTATAATCCAAATCAACAGCAAACCCACTGCTCCCCCTATCATCGAGAGAATCACCGCCTCGAACATAAATTCACACAGAATCACATAGGGTTTTGCTCCTAGGGCTTTCTGCACACCAATCTGCGAGGTGCGCTCTCTAACCGAAACAAACATAATGTTCGCCACCCCAAAGCCACCAATAATAATGGCAAATATACCAATAATACCTCCCACAAGATTAATCGAGCCGAAAACTTGATTTAACTGAGAGGAGATAGCAGTCAGTTCGTTAATCGAGAAAGTATTATCAGCACCAAGTGGCAGGCGTTTAATCTGGCGCAAGTATTGCTCCAGCTCGGCTTTAAAGTCCTCATAACCCACTGTAGGTTTAGGTTTTATGAGCATAGTTGTCTCAGCATAACGCAAGTTGGCGATGGTACGAGCAAAATTCAGCGGCACACTAACATTATCGTCATTGGAAATCCCGAACATATTATCCCCCTCTCTCTCCAACACTCCAATCACATCCACTGTGCGAGCTCCAATTTTCATACTCTTGCCCACTGGATTTTCTCCATCAAAAAGCTCCTCAGCAATATTAGCACCAATGAGAGCCACAGGCGTTCCTCGCTCAACTTCGGATGGCGAAAACATACGACCATTCTCAACGGTCATCGTAAAGAGATTGTTATCAACATCGCTCACTCCGTTGACCGTCACATTCTCCATGCTCGCTTGAAGATACTTGATATTGCGAGTGAGATTGACCGAAAATGCACTCTGGTCTATTTGGTCTTCGAACTTATTCTTGATTTGATTGAATTCACTGATAGTTGACTGAGGGCGGTTCATGTATTTCCACCACTTATATTCGCCATCTCCCTCGGGAGTCCAAGGCCATTTACTCACATAGAGAACATCCGAACCCAGTTTCTCGAAATTGGAGCGAATGTAGCGCTCCATCGAGTCTATCCCTGTAAAAACCGAAATAATAGAGAAAATGCCTATAGTGATGCCCATCAACGAGAGGAAAGTACGCATCTTGTTGACCGCAATACTTTGCAGCGACATGCGAAGGCTTTCATATATTTGGCGCAGGGTTTTTAACATGCTTACTTAAATTTCTCTTTAAAGATTCGCTCACAATCAAGGGAATCAACCGACAAAGATACTGATTTTTTTGAAATTCTATCTACTTAATTTGCCTCGTTAGTCATTAATAGCAAAGACTTTCTGCGCTAGTTCTGCAACACGACTAACATAGATAACTTTGATTGAACACTTGCCCGTGATGGATTTTTGGGCATAGGAGCTTACAACGATGCTCTCAAAGCCCAAACGCTCGGCCTCGGAAATTCGTTGCTGAGTCTTTTGAGCCGCCCTAACCTCGCCCGAGAGCCCCACCTCGCCTGCAAAGCAGATCTTCTCGCCCAAGGGGATATCCAGAGCCGAGGAAATAATCGCACCCACCAAAGCAAGATCCAGCCCCGTGTCGGTCACTTTGATTCCGCCTGCTATATTCACAAACAAATCTTTAGTGCCAAGGCGAAAACCAAGGCGTTTTTCGAGAACAGCAGCAATCATGCCCATGCGCTTGTGGTCAAAACCTGTCGATGAGCGAGCAGGAGTACCATAGGCAGAGGTTGTAACCAAAGCTTGACTTTCGATCAGAAAAACTCTATTGCCATCCAAAGACGCTCCAATGGCAACACCGCTTAGAGGTTCTTCATAGTGAGTCAGGAGTATCTCCGAGGGGTTTTCCACCTCGCGAAGTCCATGCTCGTTCATCTCAAACACCCCCAGCTCATTGGTCGAGCCAAAGCGATTCTTATGGCTGCGCAAGATGCGGTAAATCGAGTTGCTATCGCCCTCAAACTGCAAAACCACATCCACTATATGTTCCAAAATCTTAGGCCCCGCAATCGAGCCATCTTTGGTGATATGACCAATCAAGATTACTGGCGTACCGCTTTCTTTAGCATATTTCAAAAGCCCACTAGTACACTCTCTAATCTGCGAGAGATTGCCCGCCAGACCATCAACATTCTCGCTCGAGAGAGTTTGAATGGAGTCAATAACCATAATATCAGGGGTGTGTTCTGTAGCTGCTAGGATAATCTGCTCTAGATTCGTTTGGCTATAAATCAGACAGTCCTCATTGTGAATACCCACTCGATCTGCTCTAAGTTTAATCTGCGCTGTGCTTTCTTCGCCCGAGACATAGAGCACTTTTTGCCCCACAAGCTTTAGAGCAATCTGCAACGCAAGCGTAGATTTACCTATCCCAGGCTCGCCACCCAACAAAACCAACGACCCGGGAACAAGCCCCCCACCAAGGAGTCTATTTACTTCTATCGATTGCAGATCGATTCTCTCCACACTCATAGGAGCAATTTCAGCCACAGGGGTGGGCTGAGTATTAGACATCGCCGTGGAAGCGCTATTCGAGGAGCGAGCTTTACTCCCACCGGGGACACTTTGTTCGACACACGAATCCCACGCATCACACCATGTGCAGCGTCCAAACCATTTCGCGCTTTCACCGCCACACTCACGGCAGAAATATACTTTTTTTGTTTTAGCCATTTTTATTTTCTCTCAACCCACTCGAGAAGAGGATTTTTAGGATTATTTTATAGTACGCAAAGTTACAATCTTTTTTCGAGTCGTTCAATAGAAACCATCATATAAGGGAACATTTTATTAGGTGGACTTCTAATAATTTCTTTAAAGTTTGGCACGTGCTTTGGAAATATCTCTCACGACAAGATTTCTTAACCTTACAACAAAACAATCATGAAAAGAACACTACTCCTTGCAACATCTCTTCTTCTGCTTACAATCACAGGATTGTTTGCCCAGAAAATGACAAAAGCCGAACGTCAGGCTCACCACGCCCAAAAACAAGCTCAGTACACCGCCTCGCTAAAAGAGGCTCTCGTGGAGCAACATTTTCACTTTGTGGCTCAACAAGTTCAAAGCGATTATGGCATCCCTGCACCTATTTTAGGCACAGATAACTACATCAACGTATATCCCGATGCGTTGGATGTGCGCCTACCCTTCTCCACTAACAACTTCAATAGGATTGGCAACCAACAGATCTATTTCACCACAGGTAGCTACGGATATTCAGCCAAGATGGACCCCGATGGCAAGATGGTGACTGTTGTGATCACGGCTCAAAATGTTACCGATGAACTATCTTCCCAGAACGAAGAATTGATAGCCGCAGAGGGTAACTTCGACTACACCATTCATATGCAAATCTCTCTGGCTAACGGACACAGCACCGTAACTATTATTCCAACCTTTGGAAATCGTATGACTCACCTACAGGGCATTACACCCTATCGCATCATCACGCACCCCCCTGCTAAAACAAAACAGCAACTTAAACATTTAAGTTGCTCTTTTGGGGTTAATATATTACCTTTGCTTGCTAACATAACATAACATCACACCACTTAACTCTTAAATATATGAAACACGCTAGAGGCTCTTTCACATCTAAATTCGGTTTTCTAATGGCAGTGGCAGGCTCAGCTGTGGGACTAGGAAATATATGGCGATTCCCCTATATGATGGGAGAG
>CAYJLL010000028.1:0-13845 GCA_964370955.1 uncultured Rikenellaceae bacterium
CATCGATGAGCGTCAAGACCCAGTGAAATCGACTGAGGCGGCTTGTAAATATCTCAAGGATCTCTATAAGATGTATGGAGATTGGACGCTGGTTATCGCAGCCTATAACTGCGGTCAGGGGCGAGTGAATAGCGCGATACGCCGCGTTCCCAATGCGCAAAGCTATTGGGATATATGGGAATACCTCCCTCGTGAAACACGAAATTATGTGCCTATTTTTATTGCCGCTTCCTATGCCTATACTTTCCACAAGGCGCATGGCATCGAGCCTGATGATTTATCTCTACCCTTGGCAGTGGATACAGTGAGCGTTGATAGAATGATGCACCTGGATCAAGTGTCATCGGTTTTGGGAGTAAATCCCGAGATTATTCGTGAACTGAACCCTCAGTATCTGAAAGATATTGTTCCAGCCACCGATACCAACTATAAACTTGTGCTACCTCTAGCTGCAGCAACGCGCTACCACATGGAGCTAGATTCGATTTATGCTCGAGATTCGCTATATCTGGGTAGCTATCAGAAGGTTGAGAATCTCAAAAAAGAGATGTCAGATAGAACAACCCCACAACCCAGAACAACCTATAGAGTGAAATCAGGCGATACCCTAGGGCATATTGCGGCTCGCTATAATACCACTGTGAAGAAGATCCAGCAATGGAACTCGCTAAAGACAACCAAGCTTCGCATTGGTCAAAGACTAGTTATTTATTAATAATTTCTCCCCCTCTCTCAAACTTAACTAACAATGAAACATCTACTATCTATCGCTCAACTCACAAAAAGTGAAATCGAGCACATACTTCAACTCTCAAAAGATTTGAAAGCCGCTAAAAAGAGTGGCACCGAACATAAATTTATGAAAGGCAAAAATATTGCCTTGCTCTTTGAGAAAGATTCTACTCGTACTCGTTGCGCCTTTGAGGTAGCTGCGGCAGACCAAGGAGCTCACTCAACCTATCTTGGACCAGTTGGTTCGCAGATGGGCAAAAAGGAGTCTATCAAAGACACTGCAAGAGTATTGGGGAGAATGTATGATGGTATAGAGTATCGTGGTTTCGATCAGAGCATAGTGGAGTGTTTGGCGGAATTTTCTGGAGTTCCAGTGTGGAATGGCCTGACCGACCAATCACACCCAACGCAGTTTTTTGCAGACCTACTTACAATCAGCGAGCACACCAAAAAACCACTGGAAGAGGTGAAGGTTGTGTTTATGGGAACGGCAGATAACAACGTGGCTATGTCGCTGATGGTTGGTTGTGCGAAAATGGGCATGCGCTATGCGGCAGCTTCGCCTTCAAAATATTTCCCCGATATGGACTATGTTCAAAATCTGAAATCGGAGCTTTCGGCAGATATCCTAATAACCGAAGACCTGCAAACAGCCCTAGATGGAGCCGATTTTATCTACACCGATGTGTGGGTGTCGATGGGCGAGCCAAAAGAGGTGTGGGATGAGAGAATTGCGCTACTGATGAAATATCAAGTCAATAGCCAAGCTATGAAACTAACGGGCAATCCCGATTGTAAGTTCCTGCATTGTCTTCCAGCCTTCCACGATCTGCAAACTGAGGTTGCAAAAGATATTCATGCTAAATACGGCATTGAGGAAATGGAGGTTACAGACGAGGTTTTTGAAAGCCCAGCGAGTGTTGTGTTCGATCAAGCCGAGAACCGACTACATACCATCAAAGCGGTGATGGTTAATTCTTTTATCTAAAATCTTAATTGGACTGCCATGAAACTAGTTACCATAAATAGATACTCTTCAGCTGTCTCGGCAAATATTGATGCTTCGATGTTGCGAGCAAATGGAATTGAGTGTGCAGTGGAGGGTGAAAATACTTCAGCAATCCTGCCTTATCTGCCACAAATGGTAGAGTTAGTGGTGCGTGAGGACGATGAGCGGCAAGCTTGTGAACTTCTTGGAATAGAGCAAGGAAAATAATTTTATTAAGAGCCATGAGAGAACAACATATTCTAGATGCTCTGCAAGAGGAGGGTAACCTTAGATCTTTATTGAGTACAAATTGCCAAGGGGGTGTTTTGCACTTTGAAGATCGTGAGTATGTGAACCTTTCTTCGAATGACTACCTTGGGCTAACGGCTAGACTTGATTTACAGCAGCAATTCTTGCGAGAATTGCCCTCTTTTGAGTTCTTGATGAGTAATCCGTCCTCTCGTTTGATGTGTGGCAATAGCGAGCATTATGGAGCATTGGAAGATCTGATAGCATCATTCTATGGGCTGCAGAGTGCTTTGGTGTGTGGCAGTGGCTATGCTCTCAATAGCTCGATTCTAAGAGCTGTGGTTGATAAGGATTCTGTGGTCGTTGCTGATCGTCTGGTTCATGCGAGTTTGAATGATGGAATGCTATTGGCTGGCTGTCGATTTGATCGGTTTGCTCACAATGACATGGAGGATTTGGAGAGGGTGCTCAAACGAAATAGTAAAAAAAAGCATATAGTAGTGGTAGTGGAGGGTCTCTATAGTATGGATGGTGATAGTGCGAAGGTGAGTGAGATTCTTGAATTAAAATCTAAATATGGCTTTGAGCTAATGGTCGACGAGGCACATTCTCTTGGAGTTGTAGGCGAGATGGGCGAAGGAGTATTTCCCGTAGATGCTCCAGTAGACTATAGAATTGCAACTTTGGGAAAATCGTGTGCTAGTGTAGGTGGTTTTGTGGCGTGCTCAAGTGTTAGACGAGATCTTTTAGTGAATCGAATGCGTAGCACTATTTTTTCAACAGCCATGCCACCTATTAACTTATTGTGGTCGAAATTTATATTTGAACGCCTAGCTGGATTCACAGCCGAGAGAGAAATCCTCAGAGAGCTTATAGCGCAGGTGGGGGGCGAGAGTCAAATCATACCCCTGATGGCAGGTTCGTCAGAGGCTGCACTCTCTCTTAGAGAGACTTTGAAAGATAATGGATTTTGGGCAACCGCTATTCGCAGCCCAACAGTGAAGAAAGGGACTGAGAGAGTGAGAATCTCACTTAGTGCAGCCCACAGAACAGAAGATATTGAGCGATTATGCAAATTGATTGGATAATAAAAGACGACACGCACTCTGCACTACTAGTTGTGGCCTTGGGTTGGGGAGCTTCGAAAGAAGTTCTTGGCAATCAAGTTTGGCCCGAGGGCTATGATGTTGTGAGTGTGTGTGACTATAGAGATATGAGCTTCGAGAAAGGCTCTTTGGGGCTCAACAGCTACTCAAAGCGCGTGCTTGTGGCGTGGTCGTTTGGAGTGTGGGCTAGTGAGAGGCTCTTTAGTAATGGAGATTTCGAACAGCTAGTAGCCATAGGTGGAACTCCACGCCCCATAGACAGAGACTATGGTATTGACCCTAGGGTTTTTGCTCTCACTCTTCGAGGGGTGCTAAACGATGGGGTAGTGAGATTCGTTGCGCTGATGTGTGGTAAACACATGGGCGAGTATATGAAAAATCATTCTAGGCGTGCATTGACAGAAATACAACAAGAATTGCAGATTCTCAGCCAACAAGGATTGCAGGTGCAGGAAAACCTTGTGTGGACAAAGGCTTTTGTGCCGATGGCTGATAGAATTTTCCCCGTAGCGGCTATGCTTAATTACTGGGGCGAGAAAGGTGTGGAGATCTTC
Source organism: uncultured Rikenellaceae bacterium (assembly GCA_964370955.1). Taxonomy (GTDB): domain Bacteria; phylum Bacteroidota; class Bacteroidia; order Bacteroidales; family Rikenellaceae; genus Mucinivorans. Next base: position 3,630 of record CAYJLL010000028.1, read on the forward strand.
AAACTAGAGGATGTGCCACACTATGCTTTTTATGATAAAGAGTTGATCGGATGTATGATAAAGAATTAATAGGAGCTCGATTTTCTCGACGCCTGGAGCAGTACCACCGTTTGGCAAGTGTTCAGCGGGATATTGCTTTGCGCCTATATGATTCTATCGAACGCTGTGGAGCATGTGCACCAAGAGTGCTTGAGATTGGTAGCGGTAGCGGCTTTCTAACTCAACTGCTTCATGAGGGCTATGGCACTCAGAGTTATAGGGCAATTGACCTTGCGATCAATAGTGGAGATTATCTGCCCCATGGTGTTGAGTTTATTCAGTGCGATGGGGAGTTTTATGAACCGTCAGAAACTGTTGAAATGATAGCATCAGCCTCCACGGTGCAATGGTTTGATGATTTAAGGGGGTTTGTAGTTCGTTCATATAATAACTTGACTTCAGGGGGAGTGCTTGCGTTGAGTACCTTCGGGCAAGATAATTTCACCGAAATTCGCCAAACAACAGGTAGTGGCCTGCAGTATTATTCTCTTTCTGAGTTACAAGAAATGGCTCATAGTGTTGGTTTTCGAGTGTTGGTGCTCGAGGAGTGGACTCAGCAGATGAATTTTAGTAGTGTGATGGATGTGCTGGGACATATTCGCTCCACGGGCGTGAATAGTGGCGGCAGCGCACGCATGACTCGTTCTGCACTGCGCTCCCTTGAAGAGCAGTATTTTGAGCTTTATGGAGGTTATCCTCTGACCTTTCATCCACAGATACTGGTATGTGTTAAATAGAGTGTCACACCATCAAATAATACAAGAGGGGCAATTCGTGTTTTATCGAATTGCCCCTCTTAATTTTTATGATCCTAGATTTTCTCTAGATAGATGCAACGCTAGGTTTGCCAACTTTCTCCTCTAGGAAATCTACCAAATCGCCAATATTTCTCATCTTAAAAAGCTTTTTTTCTGGTATCTCAACGCCAAAACGATCTTCGATTTCGAGAATAGATTGAACGATACTCATTGAGTCGAGCTTCAAATCATTTTGAAAGCTAGTCTCTCTCTTGAGTTTTGAAATGTCAATATTGTGCGCCTTAGAAATTAATTGCTTGATCTTCTCTAACATATTTTTGTGTGAATTATAGTGTGTCTATTAGTGTGTTTATTATGGTCTAGTAGCCAGTAGTTGCGAATGGCTATTTGCGTTTGTTATTGAAATTATAACGCTTGATTTTGCGAATTGTTGTTTTTTCAAACTCTTTTTCTCTAAAATCTAGTGTCACGATTCTCTTGTAGTAGGCTAGAGAATGATTTAACTCTTCGATAGATTTGCGTACTTTCTCTTGTTTGTCTGCTGGTGTGCCTTGTGCCTCTGGATCAATGTAAACCTCAGCACAAATGCTGGTTTCTCGGTCGTCTGCACCACTGCCACCATAGACTACAACCTCTTTTACAAGAGGTTCGCATTTGTAGATTGCATCTTCGATTTCTTCGGGGTAGACATTCTTGCCGTTTTCGAGAACTACCATGTTCTTGATGCGCCCTGTGATATACCATTTTCCACCCTTTCCGATTCTGCCTAGATCGCCAGTGTGGAACCATCCGTCCTTAAGCACCTCCGCAGTCGCCTCTGGGTTATTATAGTAGCCCTTCATTACGCTGGGGCTCTTGACTACAATCTCGCCATCGCCATTGCTATCGACCCCATCTAATCGCCATTGAGTGTAGGGAGCAGGCCCACCACACGAGTCATAACTAGCTCTAATGTGGCTAATATTTCCACCCAACAGGGGCGAACATTCTGTGATACCGTAGCCTATGTAGATTTTAAATCCGAAATCATGTAGGTCGTTAGCAATAGTACTGTTGATATGAGCGCCACCAACGAAGATATGTTGAAGTTGACCACCAAATGCCTCATGGATAGGAGCAAATAGCTTGCGGCGCATATCTATTCCGCATTTTAGTAGAAGACGTGACACTCGCATTGCCATTCTCACTTTGCTCTCCTTGCCCTGCTCTTTGATAGTAGCCCACACGCCTCGTATCATATTCTCGGCAACTAAGGGAACGATCAACATATTTTCGGGGGCGAACATTTTGATGTTTTGCGAGAAGTTCTTTACACTATTATTCAACGCCATAGTGATACCTTGGTGTAACATGCTATATAGCAGACCGAGTGTTGCCTCGTAGGTGTGGTTGAAAGGTAGAACAGTAAAATTCACTCCCTTTAGAGGCGCCCATTCATAGCACATTTGGACATTGGCCAGTAGGTTAGCTCTTGAGAGCATCACCCCCTTGCTAAAGCCTGTAGTTCCTGAGGTGAATACAATAGCCGCCACATCCTCATCGCTCGTCTCTCCTTGTCCATAGCTGGGATCAGTTTCTCTGAGGGCTGCACCCTCGCTCAAAAGATCCTCGATCGCCTCGTGGTTTTTGTGCTCCTGAGTGCGACACATAACAAAGAGTGGAATCTTTAGATCATAACCCTCGAAGGTGTCCATAAAATCTTCAGAACAGAAAATTGCTTTAGCATTCGACTGTTCAACGAGGTTTTGTAGTTCTTCGGGCAATAACTCTTTGTCCAGTGGTACTATGGTTGCGCCCGTAACAACAGTTGCAAGATAGGCAACCGCCCATCCGTAGGAGTTTTCTCCAAGAACAGCGATGTTAGTCCCTTTAGTATAACCACGTTTGGTTAGCGAGGCTGCCAAATCAAAAACATGACCTGTGAGGGTGTCGAAGGTTACCGAGCGAAATCCACTGCCTTTTCGTATGTGGAATGCGTTATTTTGTCCGTATTTATCTTTTGCTCGCTGGATCAGCTCACAAAAACTTGTGAATCGTTTTTGATAGGGGGAAGAATCTTTACTCATTTATGAATTTTATTAATGCTGTGTGATGGTTTGGCACGCAACTTGTAGTATTTCTAAGTAGCTTCGGGTTTGATCTCTAGTGTAATAGCAGTAAACATTAGAGTCATAAAATTACCTAGGCTGTAAATTGTCAATCATCGTGAGTTGGGGTAGGATTTTTTTGTTAGAGTGTTTTTCCTGCTCCTCTAAAAACTCCATGATTGAATCCAAAGGAGAGTTATACGCTCTCCTTTTTTATTTTTAGTGATTATTTATAGTAAATGAAGAATTGGTTAGGTGCTAAGTAGAACTCTGACCCTTCATGCAGATAGGCTTTTTCGGGATTGCCAATTTGTGAGTACTGACCACAAAAATCTGCATCCCAAAAACGAATTCTTCCTTCCTCTTGGCTTAGGTTGAATAGTGCGATCACCACACTATCTCCCACTTTGCGTTTCAAAGCCAACACCCTCCACGGTTCCGAACAATCGATTCTTTCGAGATCACCACCCGAGTTACCAGCTTTGAGGGCTGGGTGAGAGTGTTTGAGTTTTGATAGCTCGGTGTAAAGAACCTCAGCATAGCTTCCGTTGCTCCAAAGGATAGAATCTTTATCAAAAAACTCTAGACTCTTGCGGCTCTCGCATTCCTGTCCTGAATAGATCAAAGGCATACCAGGGAGAATGTAGCTTAGGGCTGCCATCTGATAAACATACGCTCCCATTCGCTCAAATTCCGTTCCGTTCCAGCTGTTCTCATCGTGGTTTGAAGTGAAGTGCATACGAATAGAATTTGAGCTGTAGATTGTAGCCTCGCGCGAGATCAACTCACAAAGAGAGTCAGCGTTAGCTTCGCCTCGTGCGATGCGATTCATCAAATGGTGCATCTCCCAACCATAAGTCGCATCAAACCCCAAGCGGTGGAACTGCGGCCCCTCGGCCTCGGCCAAGAAAAACAAATCCTTAGAGATATTCATTAGCTCACCTAGTGCATCCCACCAAAAATCATCTGGCACTAGCATAGCCATATCCATTCGGTAGCCATCTATCCCCGTTTTTTCTATCCAAAACTTCAGGGAACGTATCATCTCCTTTCGCATGTCTTGGTTGTCATAGTTGAGTTTGGCGGTGTCGTGCCAATCGAAAGGGGTTTGGAACTCGCCTTTCTCAATGTCCCACATATACCATTGAGGGTGTTTTTTTGTCCACTCAGCATCACGAGATGTATGGTTGGCTACCCAATCAACAATGATTTTTATTCCTAGGGTATGGGCCGTGTCGACAAAAGCGACAAAATCATCCATGTCTCCAAATTCAGGGTTCACTTTGGTGTAGTCAGCTATCGAGTAGTAGCTCCCAAGCTCTCCCTTGCGACGCTCTTTGCCGATAGGGAAAATTGGCATCAACCAAATAATATCTACCCCCAAACTCTTTAGGCGAGGAAGGTGGGTTGTTGCAGCTAGGAAATCGCCTTCGGGGGTGAATTGACGAACGTTCATTTCATAGATCACTGCATCAAGGCTCCACTGAGGGTGAGCTTTGCGCTGGTGACGACTGGTGCTGAATAGTAATTGTGCCATTTGTTTTTTTGTTATTTATGACGAAGAGTGATTAGAGTTAGCTCAGGGCGAGTGCCAAGGCGCATAGGGTAGACTACATAGCCTAGTCCGTCATTCACATATAAATTGTGCTCACCCTTGCTGTATAGTCCTGAGTATTGTTTGTAGAGCCATTCGGCTGGCGACCATTGCCACCCACCGAAGCTGACCTTTGCTTGCATGGCGTGAGTGTGTCCTGAGAGCATCAAATCTGTTTTGACAACCTCTGGTACCGAATCAAAAAGCACTGGCGTGTGACTCACCATCACGCTATAACAAGAATCGCTAACACCATTCATTGCTTTTTTGAGATCCGAACCTCCGAAATAGGAATTTAGATTGTTGTGATTCATATTCTTTGGATAGGTCACACCAGCAATCGCTATGCTATCCCCACCGCGGTGAACGAACATTGATTGATTCTCTAGTAGCTCCCATCCAAGTATGTCTTTTTGTAGGTGGCGCATCGAGTCGAAAGCCTCTCGAGGTGTTATGTCGGCTTTAAAAGTCAGATAGAATCCTAAATCATGGTTACCCAAACCCGAACACACTCCATCACCACCTTTCATCTTCAAAAGCTGATCCTGATATTCTTTAACCACCTCGCCATAGTGCATGTGAACCAAATCACCACTCTGTACAATTAGATCAACATCCTCTGAATTAATGGTCTCGACCATCTGCTGGACAATAGAGCTCAAAGAGAGATTTCCAAGATGAGGATCAGAGAAATGTGCGATAGTATATCCATCGAAACTCTCAGGCACTCGCTCGCTGTAGATCTCCACACGTTCAACCCTTAGAGCATTGCGCCCCCAAGTAGCTCCGTAGAGCATCACAGAGAATATCGCCCCACTAATGCAAAGCGCAATAGTGTTTAAGCGAGCAAAACGTTTACGTCTAATCCACTCGAAAATAATCAAAAGCATAAAGAAAAATTTACACAAGAAATTGAGCATAAACAACCATATAGCCCAAGTAAGTCCCGCCAATGAGTTGTTGTCAATCGCCTCGCCATTATAGAGAAAAGCCACCAGCGTGTAAGCTGGAATGACAATGCTAGTGCATAGGTAGACTATTCTTAGCGGTTTGCTTTTTGACGAAATTAATCGTCTGTAAATCAGTGTTTCAATTATAATCCCTAGGATGAGGGTAAATGTAAAAAAAGTATTAAACATTTCGCGTATGGTAGAAAAATTATTCGCGCACCAATCACTCCCATAAACAAGCAAAACACCTTAGGCTCTTCGTTCGACTAGGCGTGAGCTAGGCGATAAGAGTTAAGGTGTGTTTAGCTTAATTTATTGTGTGAAACAGTGTTTCTTGTGTAAGAAATTGTTTCTTACTGAATTTTAGTTTAGAACGGTAGGTCGTCCACTTCGTTTGAGGCTGCTGCTGGAGCAGGAGCTGCAGCGGCAGTCTGTGCAGGAACAGCTGTTGGGTTGGCATACGAAGGGTAGGCGGTACCTTGAGCTGCAGGAGCAGGAGCTGCTGCTTGAGGAGCTACAGCTGCACGAGGTGCCTCGATTCTCCATGCACGAACCTCGGTGTACCAACGTCCGTTGTGCTCACGTGATTCAACGTTTGCCATGATTAAAACTCTCTCACCCACACCAAATGCCGCAGCGCGAGCTGCACGATCATTCCAAAAGCTAATGCAAACCTTGCGGCCAAAATCATCACCTGGGTATTCAAAAATTACCTCTTGGCGAACCCAAGGGCCTCTTGCACCTTCGCCACTAACCTGAGGCAAAACTTGCGATACGATTACGTCAAATTCCATATATTTTTCTTTTTTTAATTCTAAGTGTTAAAGTTCAAGGGGACTCCCTTGAAGCAAATTATTCTTTGATAGTGATCGAAAGGATCAAATCGCCTTGGCGAATATCGTCAATCACGTCAACTCCCTCAATGACCTTACCAAAGCAAGTGTGGTGGCGGTCTAGGTGGGCTGTGTTATTACGAGAGTGGCAGATAAAGAACTGCGAACCACCAGTGTTGCGTCCAGCGTGTGCCATTGAAAGCACTCCACGGTCGTGATATTGATTCTCTCCATCTAACTCACAGTCGATAGAATACCCTGGGCCACCATTGCCAATACCGTTTGGACATCCACCTTGGATAACAAAATCAGGGATCACACGGTGAAAGGTCAATCCATTGTAAAAACCATCATTGGCAAGTTTACAAAAGTTCTCTACAGTTCCTGGTGCGTCTTTTTCAAAAAATTCTACCAACATAGTACCTTTTTCGGTCTCTATAATTGCTTGTTTCATTTAGTTCTCTAAAAATTTATTACTAGTGTTATAATATGTATGACTATTAATGTTCATCAATGAATTTAAGTTCTGAATATAAAAATAGTCACTAGCCACAAAGGTAGTAACTATTTTTGATATCCCAGCCCTGCGCCCAGGAAAAAGCGCAAAATATTTTACTCCTCGATCGACTTATTGTCCTGCTTTATAGAGCCAGCCTTTAGGTTGAAACTGAAGTAAGTTGCCACTTCGCTAATCCCGTAGAGCAGCATCCATATACCACAGAAAATTACAATCCAGTCTGCGCTATCGTTAGGATAGAAAATTACTCCCACCCCTGAGAGCATCATAAGCGTCGGGAAAAGGAAAAGCAATTTGGACATTCCAACGGTTCTTTTGCTAATTGCGCGCAGAACCTGAATTTGCAGCAAGCCTAACATTATCAGGATCACGCCCATAATAGTGATGAAAAGTTCTGTCCACTGTGGAGCGTTTGTTAGTAGTAGTATCCCCAGAACCACAGTGATAACTACGCTCAAGGGGAATTGATGCCAACGCCTTTCGGTTCCGCGTGTTTCGTGCATAAAGGTGAGAAATTGGATAAGGCCCACCAATATTGAGATACCTCCCATAATCATAATTAGATGGTGCAGAAACTCACGCTGCCAATAAAGCAATAAGCCTCCAAAAAGTACGGCAAATAGACCCCATAGTAGGGAGTTGTGGAATTTAAGATAGTTTTTCATATTCTAAAGTTTTTAAATTTTCGTTAACACTAGACAAATATACTAATGTATTTTTATTTCTGCAAGTGCTGTGCCATCTGATCTGTTGTTTTTAGGCTATTGAGGATAGTCAAGTGAAAAATGCAGACCTACGCTTTGTTGCTGTCTTTGGGCTTGCTTGATGATTAAGTAGGCCACTGCTATCATATTGCGCAACTCACATAGCGCACGCGAGAGAGTAGAGCGACGGTAGAGATGTTCGGTCTCCTCGTAGATAGTGCTCAGGCGATGCAATGCGCGCTCAAGACGGATGTTAGAGCGAACAATACCCACATAGTAGCTCATAATTTGCTGCATTTCTTTGTAGGATTGGGTGATAAGTACCATTTCTTCGGGGTGGGTCGTGCCCTTGAAATCCCATTGCGGTATGTTTTCCTGGAACTCTATTCCTTTGATTCTATCCTTGGCATGCTTGGCTGCAAAATCGGCGCATACTATAGCCTCGATCAATGAGTTTGAGGCAAGGCGATTTGCACCATGCAGTCCAGTGGAGGCTACTTCGCCCAGCGCATAGAGCCTTTCGATGGAGGTTTGCCCATGCTCATCAACACTCACTCCTCCACAACTATAATGCGCCGCAGGAACTACGGGGATCATATCGCGAGTGATATCTATGCCACTCTTGAGGCACTTATTATATATGTTCGGGAAACGCTCACGAGTTTCTTGCGCATCTTTGTGTGTGACATCAAGCCAAAGGTAGTCTTCGCCCGAGATTTTTAGTTCGGTGTCTATCGAACGAGCTGTAATATCACGAGGTGCGAGCGAACCCATAGCGTGGTAGCGGTGCATGAAATCCTCTCCTGGACGAGTGCGCAGTATGCCACCATAACCTCTAACCGCCTCAGAGATTAGAAACGAAGGACGCTCATAGGGGTGATACAAAGACGTGGGGTGAAATTGAATAAATTCCATATCACGAATCTTTGCTTTTGCTCTATGTGCCATCGCCACCCCGTCGCCTGTTGCAACCGCAGGGTTGGTGGTGGTGTGATAGATGTTTCCAACACCCCCTGTGGCAAGAATAGTTATTCTGGATAGGAAGGTGTAGACCGTGTTGTCGCTCATATCCATCACATAAGCTCCGTAACACTGCGTTCCAGGGATAGAGCGCTTGACGAGTTTTCCTAAGTGGTGTTGAGTGAGAAGATCGACTGCAAAATGTTTTTCGAATACCTTAATATTCGGATGATTCTTGATTTGCTCTATAAGGCGACTTTGTATTTCTGCTCCCGTGAGGTCTTTGTGGTGCAATACTCGGCTTTGGGAATGACCTCCCTCTCGTCCAACAGCATAATTCCCGTCAGAGTCTCGATCAAACTCCACACCCCAACTTTTGAGCACTTCAATTTGTGAGGGAGAATGTTTAACTATTTTTTCGACCACCTCTGGGTCGTTTTTTTGCGAGCCACACATCATTGTGTCTTTGATGTGTTGTTCAAAAGAATCCTCTGGGTGACTCACACTTGCTATGCCACCTTGAGCCTGATTTGTGTTTGTCTCGTTGAGCTCGCCTTTGGTCACAATGGTCACACAGGCAGATTCTGCTACTTTCAGAGCAAAACTCAGGCCAGCAATTCCGCTGCCGATAACTAGATAATCTGAACTAAATACCATAAAAAATGTATGTTTTGTTGGTGTAAAGTTAAAAAATTTTTACTTTTGTGTCGCAATTCCCTTGAAAAATACTTCTAATGACCCAAAACAAGATTTATCATTCGGCTGTGATTACTCATATCCGCCAAAATATGCTAACTGTCGAAATTCAAGCACAGGAGGCCTGTGGAGGGTGTGCAGCGCGTAAAGTGTGTGGTTCTGGCGAGAAAAAATCATTCGATGTAGTAGACCTTTACTCTGATGAGCGAAAGGTTGGCGATGAGGTTCAAATCTCTATATCCCGAAAAATGGGTATGCTGGCGGCTGTTTCGGTCTATGGTGTGCCTACTGTTTTGATGTGTTTAGTGATTGGTGTTCTCACATGGATGGGGGTGGATCAAGTGACTGTCGGGCTTTCAACATTAGGCTCAGTGGTCGCTTTTTTTGTTGTCATTAGACTGCTTTGGAATAAGCTCTTTAGCGGAATTAATGTAGTGATTGAGTAGATTTTATGAAAAATAATCAAAGATAAAAATATGGTAAATACAGTATTAATATTGGTGGGACTTGGAATCATTGCAGCGGTTGTGTTGTGGGTGGTTGCCAAGAAATTCTATGTTTATGAAGATCCGCGCATCGACGAAGCCGAGGCTATGCTCCCAGGAGCAAATTGTGGAGGTTGTGGATTTCCTGGTTGTAGAGGATTTGCGGTAGCATTGGTCGAGAAAGAGGACATCTCGGCATTGTTCTGCCCCGTTGGAGGTGCAGGAGTGATGGGTGAGGTGGCAGCAATGCTCGGCAAGGTGGCGCCTGCTAAGAAACCGCAAGTGGCAGTGTTGCGTTGTGGGGGAATTTGTGGGAAACGAGCTAGGGTTAATCAATATGACGGAGCGCAATCGTGTGCTGTAGTTAGTTCGCTCTATGGCGGTGAGACTGCTTGTTCGTATGGCTGTTTGGGTAAGGGTGATTGTGTGGCGGTGTGTAATTTCGATGCTTTGGTGATTAACCAAGAAACTGGACTTGCACAGATTGACGCAGAAAAATGTACGGGCTGTGGGGCTTGTGTAACTGCTTGTCCTAAAAACGTGATCGAGTTGCGTAATGCAGGTGTAAAGGGGCGCAGGATATATGTGAGCTG
>CAYJLL010000029.1:0-13759 GCA_964370955.1 uncultured Rikenellaceae bacterium
CACAGGAAGCTCAATAGTGATAGGCTTACCAGCAACCACACGGTAGAAGTCAATGTGAATAGGTTCATCGTTCACTGGGTGATACTGAACCTCACGCATAACTACAGTTTCTTTTTTACCATCGATATCAAAAATGATAATGAAAGACTGAGGAGTGTAAATAAGTTGTTTTAGGTCTGTTTTCTCAACTGAGAAGTGAACTGTTTCACCTGCGCCATAAACAACACAAGGCACTTGACCTGCACGACGAACGTCGCCACTGCTTTTCTTACCGAATGACTCGCGAGAGAAAGCTTTAATTTCTAGATGTTTCATCTTAAATTTGTAAAAAAATCTGCGCTACTCAGAGTGACACTATTGCCACGCCCCATTACGCAATTATTAGCGGGCACAAAGATAGAAATTATTTTTGCTTCCACAAAGCATTACTATAAAGATTCTTGACAAAATATTTCGAGCTAGGTGTGTTTAATGAAAATAAATATCTACTTTTGTAGGTGAAATTTAGCACAAAGAAATGAAAAAACTATTTATTAGATTCTTCAAATTTGGCGTCGTGGGGACCCTGGGAACTGCGATTGACTTTGGTGTAACAGCTGTTTTGATGGCTGCGCTTTCTCTTAGCAACTACTACGATATGAGCTTCGAGGAGATTATCACAGAGGGTCAATCGAGTGTGGTCTATATGGTTTTGGCAATCAACATATTAGGCTTTATAGTTGCCGCTACGTTCAACTACTATATAAACCGAATTTGGACTTGGCGAAGCTCAAATCCTAACATAAAAGGTGAGTATTCAACTTTTTTATTGGTATCGATCATAGGTCTTATTATTAATATAAGTGCTATTTATCTATTTAATCGTTATGCAAACTGGAGCTTCAACCTCAATGAGTTTACTAGTTTTGACTTCCTGGTGGAGAAATTTTGGGTTAGCAAAGCGCTTGCAACTGTGGTTGTTATGTTCTGGAACTTCTTTGCAAACAACGCTATTACTTTCAAAAAATCTCAAGACTAAAAACACTCTACAACTTAGTGAACATCTGGGGTTAATTTAAAGAAGGAGTGGTTCTCTAAAATTTTACGAAAAGTTTCGAGGGTATTTTTATTTTATTGGTAAAAAAAAGTTTATATTTGTGCTCCAACTTAAACTTAATGAATAAAATGAATCTTTCCAGAACCCTTCTAGGTGCCTGCGGAATACTGGGCCTTGCCTCAAATTCGGCATTGGCTCAAAAAAAGCCTCACATCATTCTTCTTATGACCGACCAGCACCGTGCCGATGGCATGGGTTGCATGGGTAACGAACGTATCCTAACTCCGAATCTTGACAAACTTGCCAACGAGGGAAATATGTTTTCAAACGGGTACTCCTCTATCCCAAGTAGTACGCCGGCACGTGCATCACTACTCACAGGTATGTCGCCCTGGGCGCACGGAATGCTCGGCTATGGTATGCAATCTGAGGAATATGAATATGAGATGCCTAGAATGTTGGGCGATCTAGGCTATCTGACCATGGGTATTGGCAAGATGCACTGGTATCCACAGTGGAATATGAGAGGTTTCCAGACTCTATTGCTCGATGAGAGTGGCAGAGTTGATACCCCTAATTTTATGAGCGATTATCGCAAATGGTTCAATACCAAGGCTCTTGGGCTAAACCCCGATTCAACGGGTATTGGTTGGAATGAACACGCAGCGAAAATCTATCAACTCCCCGAAGAACTACACCCCACCTATTGGACAGCCGAGATGGCAGTTGAAACCATTCGTGGCTATAGGAGTGAGAAGCCTCTATTTATGAAGGTTTCTTTCGCACGTCCTCACAGCCCCTACGACCCGCCAGCGAGATTTATGGATATGTACCAAGAAAAAGGCATTGCCGACCCAAAGGCTCCTGCCATGGGCGAATGGGTACCTGATTCATGGAAATCGCACACCGACCCCAAGAAGAACAAAGATGCTGCGGTTGGTAATTTTGGTGATGAGTATGCGATTAACTCCCTTAAACACTACTACGCCTCTATCACCTTTATCGATGAACAGATTGGGCGCGTGATTGAGGAGCTAAAAGAGAAAGGCATGTATGACGATGCCTTGATTTTCTTTATCTCCGACCACGGCGATATGATGGGCGACCATTGTCTATGGCGCAAGACCTATGCCTATGAAGGTTCGGCTGCTGTGCCCTATATAGTGAAAGTACCATCGTGGTATGATTCTAGTGTCAAAGCTGGCGAGGTATTGGAACAGCCCGTAGAACTGCGTGATGTTCTGCCAACGATGCTTGATATTGCAGGAGATAGTATTCCACAGAGGATGGACGGCTCGTCATTGCTTGATATATACGATAGTAAAAACCCTCAATGGCGAGAGTTCATTGATCTTGAGCACTCGACCACCTATTTCCACGAGAACTACTGGACTGCTCTGACCGATGGTAATATTAAATATATTTGGTTTGTCTCAACGGGCAACGAACAGCTCTTTGATATGAGCAAAGATCCAATGGAGGAGAAAAATCTTGCAAACGATCCTAAATATAAAAAGACTCTCGAAAAGATGCGCTCCGCCATGGTTGAGCACCTAAGCGTGAGAGGCGAAAAATGGGTCAAAGATGGCAAACTTCAGATCATCGAAAAGGGTTCATATACATATGGCGATAATTTCCCTGTGGAAAACCCCTATAACCGTAAGTTGAAGTAGTATGCAAATTACAAATACGCCATACTATAGGGTTCGCCAAAGGGAGAGCTTCGATATAGCGATTCTGCCTTGGGGCGCAACCGAGCCTCACAATCTCCACCTGCCCTATGGGACAGACACTCTGTTGGCAGAGAAATTTTCTGTACTCTCATCGAGTGATGCTGAGCGAAAACACGGTGTAAACGTAGCTGTTCTACCCCCCATTGCCCTTGGATCTCAAAACCCTGGGCAGAGGGATGTACCATTTTGTTTGCACGCTCGCTATGAGACCCAAAAGGCTATACTCTCAGACATCATAGAATCACTCACCCATCAAGGGATCAATAAATTATTGATCGTAAACGGTCACGGTGGCAATAGTTTTAAGAACATGTTTCGTGATCTTGCTTTAGATTACCCTGATTTCACAATAGCGGTGTGCGATTGGTTTGCGATTGTACCCCAGAAAGAGTTTTTTGAGCATCCCGACGATCATGCAGGCGAGATGGAAACCTCCGTTATGATGCATTTTTTCCCAGAGCTCATTGATTTGAGTACTGCAGGAGATGGCACCGCAAAGCCTTTTGCTATCGAAAGCCTTAAAAACAAGATTGGATGGTTGCCTCGCAATTGGAGCGAAGTCACCTCTGATACCGGCATTGGCTACCCCAAGGCAGCAAATGCCCAAAAAGGCGAGAAGTGCGCCCAATGGGTCATCGAGAGAATCTCTCGTTTGATTTATGAGCTCGCTCGAAAAGAAATATACTAAAATCAAGTACTGCTAATCCTAAAAACTACTATACTTATGAACCACAAACTACTTCTAATTCCCAGCGCGCTTGGCATTGCCACGGGGTGCGCTTCTAAACAGGAGGAAACTAAAAAACCTCTAAATGTCATCTACATAATGAGTGATGACCATTCCTTTCAAACCATCAGTGCCTACAGTGATAAGTTTATCTCAACGCCCAACATTGACCGCCTAGCCAATGAGGGCATGCTATTTGAGCGTGCCTATGTTGCAAACTCTATTAGTGGGCCTTCGAGAGCCTGCATGCTAACGGGCAAGCACAGCCACGCAAATGGGTTTACTAATAATGTAAATTCAGTATTTGATGGTACACAGCAAACTCTACCTAAGCTACTTCAGGCGGGAGGTTATCAAACTGCAGTTGTGGGAAAATGGCACTTAACCTCAGATCCTATTGGATTTGACCATTGGGACATCCTCATCGGGCAGGGCGAGTACTACAACCCTCATTTTATTCTAAACGGCAAAAAAGAACAAGTCACAGGCTATGCCACTGAGCTCACTAACGATCGTGCTATCGATTGGCTAGAGAACGGTCGAGATAAAAACAAGCCCTATGTGATGTGGCTTCACCACAAAGCACCCCATCGCACTTGGATGCCCGATTTGCAAGATCTATCTAAGTTTGACAACACAGTGTTCGAGCTTCCCGAGACTTTCTACGACAACTACGAGGGTCGCACCGCAGCAGCCCAGCAAGAGATGAGCATAGACAAGGACATGTGTTTGGTGTATGACCTAAAGTTGGCAGATAAAGAGAAAGAGATTCGTGGTCCACTAGAGCAACACGGACGCGCTATGTACAACAATCTAAACCCTGAGCAAAAAGCGGCTTGGGATGCTCACTACGATCCGATTATTAAGGCTTTCAAAGAAGCAAACTTAAGCGGCAAAGAGTTGGTTGAGTGGAAATATCAACAATACATGCGTGATTATCTCGCAACAGTAGTATCATTGGATCGCACCATAGGCAAACTCTTTGATTATCTGGAAGAAACCGACCAACTAGACAATACCCTAATTTTCTACACTGCCGACCAAGGATTCTATATGGGCGAGCACGGCTGGTTCGACAAACGATTTATGTACGAGGAATCTTACCGCACTCCCCTACTTATCCGTATGCCTGGGGGCAAGAAACTAGGTAAAACAGATGCACTAGTTCAAAACATCGACTTCGCTCCAACCATCCTTGATTTTGTGGGTATGGCGATTCCCGAAGATATGCACGGAGAATCTTTGATGCCAATTTTGGAGGGTGAGCAAAAAGAAGGTGTGCGCGAGGCGCTATACTATCATTTCTATGAATACCCTGCCGAGCATGCCGTTAAGCGTCACTATGGAGTGAGTACTGATCGCTATAAGCTTATTCACTTCTACAACGACATCGACACCTGGGAACTATATGACCTAGAGAGCGATCCTCGTGAGATGAATAACATCTACGGAAAGCAAGGAACAGAGCAGATCACCAAAGATCTTCGCGAGCAGCTAGTAAAACTGCAAAAGCAGTACAACGACACCACAGCGCTAAAACAAAATAATTTCTAACATACATCGAAAGTTAAAAAAATCTTTTAGAGCTAAGAAATACCCCTATCCGCTAAGCTCTATTTTAAGTAACTCTCTGAGACATCTAAAAATTCATCAAACCCAAGTGTATTACTCATCAATCTGAGCACAAACTTGGCAGAGGATGAATTTTTAGTGATCTCTAAGGTTAATCGTTTTACTAACTCAAAACATTATGAAAAAAACACTCTACACTTTTCTCTCAACCCTCTGTATTGCGGGTAGTGCAAGTGCTCAAGAGCCCACAAACGCATTTTTAGATCTTTCACGCAAAGGCGAGTTCAGTTCGCAGGTGTCAATCATGCAAATTTCCGCCAGCGATGAAGCTCTAGAGAGACTGTTATCTCAAAAACCAGAATCTAATTATTTTGTCTTCACCGAAGAGCGTAATTTCGATGTGACTATGCGTGATTCTATCCCTCAGCGTTGGTGTGATCGCTCCGCAGAGCAGCGCACAATTCTCAGCACTAATGCCGCACCAGGGGAGTATCTCACCTATCAGATTGCGATCTTTACGCCTTATCAAGACTTGCAGGGTGTCGAACTGGAATTCTCTGATCTAAAAAACAATCAAGGTGATAAAATCACTGCATCTTCGATGGAGAGCTTCAATACGGGTGGCGTAAACACCATAGGTGAGAGGTTCTCAAAAGATTTATCAATCACAAAGGGCGAAGTTCAACCACTCTGGGTGGGAGTTGATATACCCGTGGACGCAAAGGGCACTTATAGCGGAGAGGTGAGCATCAAACCAAAAAATGGTGCTCAAGAGATGGTGCAAATCGTTATCACTGTGGCAGGCGAAGCTCTCGCCGACCATGGCGACAGTCAAGGTTGGCGCAAAGGGCGACTTCGCTGGCTCAATAGCACAATAGGTATAGACCAAACTCCTACGGCTCCCTACACTGCTCTAGAAATTCAGAATCGAACTATCAATTACCTAGGTGGAGAGTTTGCCATTGGCGAGAATGGACTGCCAAGTTCAATCATCACTAACTACGACCAAAGTAACGCTCTGGACAAAAACATTCAAAACCAGTTACTAGAGTCGGGGATGAAATTCATTGTCGAGACCTCTAATGGTGAGGTGGTATTCAAAAACAGTAAACTTAAAATCACAGGACAAACCCCCGCTTCGATTGGGTGGACAACCACGCTACGTAGCAAAGAATTTGAACTTTCAATAAATGGCACCTTCAATTTCGATGGACTTGCCCACTACAACTGCCAACTCAAGTCACTGAGCGATGTGCAGATCACAGACGTTCGCCTAGAGGTACCCTACACTACTTGGGCTGCAAAATATATGATGGGTCTTGGTCACAAAGGCGGTTATAGAGCATCGAATGACATCAGATGGAGTTGGGACACTAACAAACACCAAGATAAAATTTGGATGGGTAATATTAACGGGGGTTTGAATTTTGTGTTTATGGGCGAGAACTATAAACGCGCGCTTGTGAACGTTTACTATGCTCTGGGGAAGCTGAATTTACCTACTTCATGGGGCAATGACAATAAAGGTGGTATCACCATCGCCGAACAGGGTGAGATGGTAGTTCTTAGTGCATATAGTGGCGCAAGAGAGATGAAAAAAGGCGAAGAGTTGAGCTACAATTTCAATATGCTTATCACTCCCGTAAAGCCTCTAGATATGGAGCTGCACGCCACCGAGCGTTTCTATCACTCCAATAGCGACCTGAGCTCGACCTATATAGATGAGGCAAGCAAAGCAGGCGCGACTGCCATCAACGTACACCACAAAAAGGAAATTTATCCATTTATCAACTACCCATATTATGATGAATCATTAGAGGATCTAAAAAAATTCTCTAGCGATGCACAAAGCCGTGGGCTGGATATGCGACTATACTACACCACACGCGAGCTAACTGTTAAGATCCCCGAACTATGGGCGCTTCACAGTCTGCGCGGAGAGGTAATCCACGATGGCCCTGGCAAAGACACACGCACGCTTATTCACGGCAATGGCCCTCACCAGTGGCTCACCGACAACCTGCGTTCGAACTTTATCCCTGCGTGGTATAATGCTTTCAATGAGGGTAAATACAAAGGCGACATGGATCTCTCGGTCATTACCACGCCCGATAGTCGTTGGAATAACTATTACCTACAAGGATTGGATTGGATGATTAAAAACATTGATCTTCGTGGGGTTTATATTGACGATAGCGCCCTTGATCGCATCACCTTGCAACGTGCACGCCGCATCCTTGATGGTGATGGTACTCGTCGACTGATAGATATACACTCATGGAACCACAACAATCAGTGGGCTGGTTATGCAAACTCGCTCCACATCTATCTTGAGCTACTGCCCTATGTCGATAAATGCTGGATGGGAGAGGGATTCCCTGCTAATAATACCGAAGATTTTTGGCTCATCGAGATGAGTGGTATTCCTTTCGGTCTTTTGAGCGAGAGTCTCGATGCGCACGGTTCTCCTCGTGGTATGGCCTATGGTATGCTGCCACGTATGCCTTGGAGCGGCAACCCAACTGCGATGTGGAGACTATGGGATAGTTTCGGAATGAAGCATTCTCAACTTATTGGCTATTGGGATGCTCGCAACCCAATAGTGTGCGAAAGCCCTGAGGTTAGAGCTACCGTATACTACAATACTAGCAGCGGTAAATCACTAGTGGCTCTAAGCAACTGGAGCGACACAGAGCAGTCGGCAATTTTCAAGGTTAAAGGGCTTGAGAACGCTAAAATCACCCCAGTGCAGGCTGAGGGTGTTCACGACGGTTCGCCAATTGAGACTATTGCCCCAGGAGGTGGTGCATACTTTATTGTAAATGGACTATTCGAAAACTAAAATATTTATTTAAGATAAAAACAACAATGAAAACAACAAGATCATTTTTATTAGGCACACTAGGTGCCTTGATGCTCCTTGGTTCGTGTACCAAAGAAGAGCAAAGCGTTCCACACGTGGTTATTCTAGGCTTTGATGGCCTTTCGGCAGAGGTAGTGCAGAAATACCCTGAGCGATTCCCTGTCTTCAATTCACTCTCAAAGAGTGGTAGTTCGACCTTCGAGATGCGCTCAGTACTCCCCTCCTCTAGCGCCGTAAACTGGGCTTCACACTTAATGGGTGCTGGTCCAGAACTTCACGGTTACACCACTTGGGGTTCAAAGACTCCCGACCTACCATCAAGGGAACTAACCCCAAACGGCACTTTCCCTTGTATTTTTTGGGCAACAAAACAGGCTTTCCCTGAGTCGGAGTCAGTTGTGGCCTACAACTGGGATGGTATAGGCTACCTCTATGACACTCTTTCAGTCGAGCACAGCTATTCGCTCTCGGCCAATGAAGAGATTGTCGAGGCTGCAAAAAAACACCTAAAAGACAAACCAAAACTCTCGTTCTTCTATTTTGCCGAGCCCGATGGAGCTGGACACACCCACGGTTGGCAAAGCGAGCAATATATGCTTACGGCAAGTCGCATGGATTCGCTCTCAGGAATTATCATCGAGGAAATAAAAGCTAGTGGGATGTACGACAATACAGTGATTCTTTATGTCTCTGACCACGGCGGAACGGGCAATGGACACGGTGGGAAAACTATGGTCGAGATGCAAGTTCCTTTTGCAATTTCGGGTCCAGGCATCAAGGCTGGACACAAAATCAACTCTAGCACTATGGTCTACGATATGGCAGCAACTGTTGCAAAAACGCTAGGAGTACCTAGACCTCAGGTTTGGGTTGGAAGACCAATCGAAGAGGCCTTTATTACAAACAAATAATCATCAATCACATTAATTTTACATGAAAAAACTAATTCTATCAGCAATTCTATTCTTAGCAATAGGGAGTGCAGGTGCGCAGAATCTGAAGTTTGCGATTATTTCGGACCTTCACCATGATCTGGTTTTCGATGCACCACAGAGACTAGAAAAATTCTTTGAAGCATCGCGAAAAGCAAAAGTAGATTTCATTATCGATCTAGGTGATTTTGCATTTGCAAAGCCCGAAAATCAGCCTATCTTTGACCAATGGAACAACTGCGAATTCGAACGCTACAATGCCCTTGGAAACCACGACATGGATGTGACCACTAAGGAGCAACACATGAAATACGCTCAAATGAAAAGCCGCTACTATTCTTTCGAGAAGGAGGGTGTGCTTTTTATCGTTCTTGATCCTAATAATATCAATGTGGATGGTAAGATTTCGCCCTATGGAAACTCTAATTTCTATATCGACTCAAAGCAGCGCACGTGGATAGACCCCGAGCAGGTTGAATGGCTACAGGAAGAGGTTAAAAGAGATTTCAAGCGAATAATCATCTTCTCGCACCAATCTCTGGAAGTTTCGGTGGCGAATCGTGAGGAGGTACGCGCAATATTAGAGGGTGAAAATCAAAGGGTAGGTTACACTAAAATCCCCGTTGCTCTGTGCGGCCACGACCACACCGACTATCAAAAAGAGATAAACGGCATAGTCTACGTGCAGCTAAATAGCGCATCCTACATTTGGTTGGGCGATAAATTTGCTCACACCACTCGTTTCACTCCCGAGCAGTACGAGCAGCGCTATAATCTTCGCAATGTAGCAACCTACAAAGATCCGCTCTACTGTATCGTTACTCTAAAAGAAAACTCTCTAACTATCAAAGGCACTAAAACAGAATTCACCTACCCTTCGCTCGAGGAATTAGGAGTGCCCGAGGATTTATATGGATGGCCATTGACTCCCACAATTTCTGATAGAAAAATCAAATTCTAAACCTTTTATAATTCATCAAACATGAAAAAACTATTTATATTCTGCTAGCTTCGGCAACCATGCTTTTGGGAGCTTGCACCCCAAAACAACAAGAACCAACCGACACCAAGCTCAAAGTGATGGCGTGGAACATTTGGCACGCTGGACATCTTAAAGAATATGGAAAGAAAGGCGAAACAGGAACACTCGAAATACTAAAAAATAGCGGTGCAGACGTGATTATGATGATCGAGACCTATGGTGCTGCCGATATAGTTGCCGATTACCTTGGTTACTACCATCGATTGTTGTCGAGCAATCTTTCGATCTACTCTCGCTACCCTATCACCAAATCCATAACCTTCCCCGACTCAATCAGCACCTTCAATTTTGGAGGCGTGGAGATTGACGTAAACGGACAACCTGTACGCATCCTTGATACTTGGTTGCACTATCTACCCGACACCCGCAAAGCTCCACTAGATAGCTCCCATCAGACGATCCTTGATTGGGAAACTGCAGGTTCGCGCGATAACGAGCTGCGTGCGATCCTCAATTGCATTGAGCCTTACCTTGCGCAAGCTGATTCTATTCCTGTGATTATGGGTGGTGATTTCAATTCTCACTCTCATCTGGATTGGGTTGAGAGCACCAAGGATACTCGCAATCACGGTGGAGCGGTCGTTGAATGGACTATCTCAAAGATGATGACCGATGCAGGTTTCATTGATTCTTTCCGCGAGATTCACCCCGATCCTAATGCAAATTATGGCACTACGTGGTTGCACCCAGTGGCAAATAATACTCAAGACCGCATTGACTATGTCTACTACAAGGGCGCAAAACTAAGTTGCGACACATCCGAAACCTACAATAAGGATCTAGGTGAGATGCTTAATCTATATGGTAAGGAGTATTTCTACGCTTCGGATCACGGTTTGGTTCTCAGCACTTTCACATTGAAAAAATAGACCCAATGAAAAGCGAAAAGGAAAAAATGCTCGCCGGTGAGATCTATGATGCAAACTACGACAAGGAGCTTCTCTCAGAAAGAGAACGCTGCAAGATGCTTTGCTTTCAGTACAATGGACTCGCTCCAAATCAATCCCTCCATAAAAAAGAGGTTTTGAGGAAGATACTAGGAAAATGTACGGAGAATATAATCATAGAACCCAGTTTTTGGTGTGACTATGGCTATAATATTGAAGTGGGAGATAACTTTTATGCAAACCACAATCTAACGGTCCTAGATGCAGCAAAAGTGAGCATAGGTTCCAACGTTTTCATCGGCCCTAATTGTTCTATCTACACCGCGGGGCACCCTCTAGAGGTCGAAAGCCGTAATGCTGGCCTAGAATATGCCCATCCTGTCACTATCGAGGATAATGTCTGGATAGGCGGAGGAGTAACAATACTCCCAGGGGTTAGCATAGGAGAAGGGACAACCATAGGCGCTGGCAGCGTCATCACCAAGGATATTCCTTCGGGGGTTATTGCAGTGGGTAATCCGTGTAGGGTTATACGAAAGATATAACTCACTCAAACTCTATAAAATTCTTAAATTGCGAGCCACGCCAATAGCCTCTATTGAACTGTGGACTCGCAATTTTTCGAATATATTTTGTCGATGTCGATTAATGGTATTAACGCTTAGTCCAAGCCCATGGGCTATTGTTTTACTCATTTGTCCCTGTTCGACTAGGCGAAGGATTTCTAATTCACGCTCTGACAAAATCGAGGAATTGGTGATGTGCGGAGTATATAAACGCCCCGTTTTGCAATCTTGTATCACGCCAACAAAAGGTTTGGGCTCTAATCCCAATGCCGAGAAATTATACAGACACAAGACCAACCACAGCGCACCATTCTCTTGAGAACAAAGGTAGATTGTACGGTGCAGAGCAGGAATATATTGCCCTGCGGCATCTTTCATACGTAAATGGGAGTGGGTCATAAAATTGTGCCGCTCGCTAATCTCCATTTTTTCTATCATTCGAAAGAAATAAAGCTCTTGAATATTGCGTTGGGTGAGATCATCAGGGTGGATACGCTCGTATATTTCGTCCTCCCAAATAGAATCAATTTGTTGTTGATGATGCGAAGCGAGTCCTATCGCCTGAGAGAATGCTCCATGATAGATATAGCTCTTGTTTTGAGAGAGATCACTAAGAACTGCGACAGAACTCTCAACCTGAGAGTACATTTGAGCCACTGACATATAGTGGTCGAGCGTTGACAAGAGAGGTTTCTTTACAAAATTTTGACCTAGCAGGCTTGATTCAAGCTCTTGAAATTGATGGTTATTATTGACCATTGTACAGCATCATTATAGTTTTTACCTTTGCAAATATACCAAAACGAATGGTTATTCGCAACAACACAATACTTAATTTATCAACACAGATGAAAACACTTAAAATTATTGCAGCATCCTTTGCTACGCTTCTTCTAACAACATCAAACACTATGGGACAGAGTCTTGAGAAAATGAACTGGTTCAATGAGCCCGAAAACTGGGAAATCGTCAACAAAAACACTTTCACAATGCAGGTACCTGCCAAAACCGACTATTGGAGGATCTCACACTATGGTTTTACGGTAGACGACGCACCGTTCTACTATGGGACCTATGGCGGTGAATTCGAGGCTAAGGTTAAAGTATCGGGCGATTACATCGAACAGTACGATCAAGCGGGTATTATGGTGCGCATTGATCATGAAAACTACATAAAAGCTGGCATAGAGTACGTGAACGGGAAATACAATATCTCGACTGTTGTCACTCACAAAACTAGTGATTGGAGCGTGATCGAACTAGAAAAGCCTGTTGATTTCATCTGGATAAAAGCAGTTCGACGCATAGATGCAGTCGAAATATTCTATTCGTTCGACGACAAAACCTACACCATGATGCGCAATGCGTGGATGCAAGACAACATCCCTATGATGGTAGGGGTGATGGCAGCCTCTCCCGATGGTGAAGGTTTCGAGGCGACATTTGAGCATTTCTCAGTTAAACACCTGCCAGATCAGCGCAGACTAGAATGGGCTGAATCACTCAAAAAATAATATCTAATAAAGATATTTCTCAATAATGGGCATCATCACGGCAGTGGCGATGCCCATTAATGCCATTGCAAGGCCGCTAATAGCCCCTTGGAGTGCGCCAAGTTCGATAGCTCGAGCTGTTCCTATGCCATGGGAAGCCGCGCCCAGAGCAAAACCTTGTGCAACTGAATTATGGATACCAAATCTGCGAAGTATCCAAGGGCCAAACAAGCTTCCAAACAACCCCACACAAAACACCACAACCGAAGTGATAGCAACTACCCCACCCAATGGTTCTGATACTGCCACTGCAATAGGAACAGTCACAGATTTAGGGGCGATTGAGGTGAGAATCACACGATCTGCTCCAAAGGCCATAGCAATATAGACAACTGAGAGTATCCCCACCACTGAAGCGACAACAGTTGAAACCAACAGCGGTAAAATATAGCGTTTGATATTGTGCAACTGCTCATACATCAAATAACCCAACGACACCACCGACATTCCCAGCATTAAGTCCAGCACCTCAGTCGCTTCTCGATAGCGAGCATAGCTTACACCCGAATACCTAAGCATAACTATCACCGCCACAAAAGTCAAAAGAACGGGATGAAGAAATGCTGTTCGAGTGCGTTGATATAACCCTTGGGCGAGGGTAAAAATAGCGATAGTTGCAAAGAGCCACGTGAGCTCCCACGAAAGAATAGTTTGTATCATCGTCCTCGGTTAATTAGTTGAAACAACCTACCACCCAATACCAACACTATACAAGTGCTAAGAATGGCAGCAATAGCGATTGCCCATATATTACTAAGTAAAACTTCCCACGAGACCAACAATCCCACACCATAGGGCACAAAAAACAGCGCCATAGATCCGAGTAAAAACTTTGCTATTGGTGCAAT
>CAYJLL010000030.1:0-13642 GCA_964370955.1 uncultured Rikenellaceae bacterium
TTCACTCGTGGTGAAGTGGGTGCCGGTATTATCTTTATTGCTATTGGTTATGGTCTTGGAGGACCACTATTGACCATCGCATTGCTTGCACTGGTGCTTAATCTTCTTCTGACTGGATTCTTCGTTTTGATAGTGAAATACCTAGCGCAGAAAGTCGAAAAAGAACGAACTGTGGCGCCATTGGATGGTCCGATGATTTCGTAAGTTCTATCTACTTAAAGCTAATAAAAAGCGAGCTAACCTATATTCGTATAGGCTGGCTCGCTTTGTTTTTGGATTATTGTTTTAGGGGAGAGGGGAGTCTAATTTCTGCGAGATAGGAGAGTTCTCTGAATTAGAAAATCCTAATGCTAAAGACTACAGGGTTGTGATCCGAACTTCTGAAACCAAGATCAATGGTCTCACAAGAGATCACCTCGACCCTTGCGCTAGTGGCAACAAAATCCAGAACGCTAGTGGTGGTTTGCCCCTCTTTGTAAGGCTCGTAACCATAGCGCACGGTGGGTATGGGTGAACTGTCGTAATGGAAGCTTATGTCTTTGCCTAGCTCGCCCACTTTGATTTGTTGGGGCTGGAAATGCTCGTCTGTGAGTTCTTTTTCAGAGGCGACGTAGTGTGGCGGATTTGAATTCCAATCACCTGCGCTCACTGATAAAGCTTTGTTGGAAAGAAAACTCTTCAAGAAAGAAAATTCATCGCTGCGCATTCCTCCCGTATCATAGGCGGTGTTGTGGGTGTTGTTAACATAGAGTTCGCCCCATTTTGTTGCGAAAACAGCGCTCAGTAGGCAGCGCTTGAGATTGAATAGTCGGGTTGGAAAACCAAACTCGCTAGGGTATTGATATCTTGTAACGCTCTGTGGGATGAACTTAGAGAATATCGCTACACCGCTTTTCACCTCGCCAATGGGGTCGGTGATCGGAATGGGAACAAAGCCCGAAACGTAGTTTAGTCCCATCCAACCTTGATGATGGGGGAGTGAACTCTCGATAAACTTAAACTCATCGATATAGTAACTGCGTTTGGAATGGAGGTCTATTTCTTGGAGCAAAATAAAATCTGCGTCAGCGTGTTGTTTCAAAAACCCGGCGATACTATCTAGATTTTCTCGTGTGCGAGCCTCGCTATCTTGAACCATCTCTCCTCCGTCATAGAAAAAATCCGTATTATCACCCAGTCCACCATAGCCGATATTCCACGAAATTATCTTCAGGGTGTCTTTGGCGATAAGCTCAGGGCTACTGAGGTTTTGGAATACGACTTCTTCTTTTTGAGGTCTCCACTCTTCTCGCCAAGCCCACAGCAAAAAGCCTAGAGCAAAAACAGCAATAGCCCCCAGAAGTGTGAGAGCTATTTTGAAAGTTTTTTTTATGATTTTTCCTGTCATTTCTTAATTTGAGGGGGTTTAGAAAATTTAGGAGTGCCAAAGAGGATTATTCTTCGTCGTCCTCGTCTGATGGTGCAAGGTTGGAATAAACAGCCGTTACATCATCGTCATCCTCCATTTTCTCTATCATCTTGTTGATCGCTGCACGCTGCTCAGAGGTAACATCCTTGATGTCGGTCGGGATGCGCACGAACTCACCCTTTAGAATCTCTAGACCCTTGTCGTCAAGGAATTTTTGTAGCTTTCCGTAAGCTTCAAATGGAGCGAAGATAACTAGGTTGCCATCCTCGTCCTGCTCGATTTCGTCACACTCAAAGTCGATTACCTCCAACTCGAATTCCTCAATGTCAAGCTCGTCGGTTGGTTTGATAACAAACGTACACTTGTGGTCAAACAAGAACGAAAGGCTACCCGAGGTGCCTAGCGATCCGCCTGCTTTGTTGAAAATCGCACGAACGTTTGCCACTGTGCGGGTTGTATTGTCGGTTGCGGTCTCAACAAGTACTGCGATACCAAATGGAGCGTAACCCTCGTAGACCATCTCTTTGTAGTCGGCAGTGTCTTTTGAGGATGCACGTTTGATTGCTCTCTCAACATTCTCCTTGGGCATATTCTCGCTCTTGGCATTCTGCATCAAGACTCTCAGGCGAGGGTTACCAGAGGGGTCAGGACCTCCCGATTTAACCGCGATAGCGATTTCTTTGCCCAGACGGGTAAATACACGGGCCATATTGCCCCAACGTTTCATTTTGCGTGCTTTGCGAAATTCAAAAGCTCTTCCCATTATCTTGGATATTATGTTTTTAGGTTTATATACTTTGGTAAATAACGAGTACAAAAGTAAAAAACAATTCTTAAAAGTTTCGTATAATTCGCAAAAAAAGTATAATTTTGAAGAAAAATCTAACTATGAATAGACCGCAAAAAGAGTTTTTAGAACTTCTTTGGCAATACTCCATATTCCCATCGGGCTCTCTCACTCTGACCAATGGACGAGAGATAGAGGTGCTGCGTCCGGGTTTTCGTGAGTGGATAGGCGCTCGCCAGAGTGGTGACTTTCTCTATAGCCAACTGCGCTATGTGGATAGTGGCGAAGTGGTCTCGGGTAGTGTGAGAATCGATAGTCTTAGCTCTACTTGGCGAGATGAAAGCAAAAAATCCACAACTCATGGTTTCTCGGGGGTAATTCTCCACGTTGTGGGTGAGTGTGATTGGGAGATTATCCACAATGGAGTGGAGATTCCAACACTAGTTATGCCCGTGATAGACTATCTTCGCGATAGGGGCGAACGTCTAGCGGTGGAGTGTGCTGATGCACTCTCGCAGATGGATGAGCTCCATCGAGAGCAGATTTTCTCTCGAGCACTCAGTGCTCGATTGGAGAGTAAAAGCTCAGAGGTGAGAGATGTTCTCGAAAACCTTCAAGGCGATTGGCATAAAGCATCAATCGTGTTTTTGATTCGCCGCTTTGGCTACAAGTCAACCAAAGATCGTTATGAAGCGCTCGCCCACCATCTTCCCCTTGATATGTTGATGGAGGGTTGTTTTGATAGGTTTTCTCTAGAGGCTTTGTTCTTGGGAGTGGCGGGATGTTTTGTGGATGATAAACTTTATGATAAATATTCTTGGGAATTGCGAGAGCGCTTCTTTGAGCTCTCAGATAAATATAAAATCCATTCACGAGTCTCACTTACCTATCGAGGCCGCCCCCAGCAAAACACCCAGCTCCAGTTGGTGCGACTAGCCGCCATCTTGTCTCACACACCCTCGCTGTGGGATAGCCTCTTGGAGTGTGATGATTATTTGAGGGTGAGAGAAGTTTTTGAACAAGACTTGAGTGAGTACTGGAATGAGCACCTAGTGCTTAACACCTCCTCTCGTGGTGTCTCTAGACTCACCCCAGAGAAGGTTGACAATCTGATTATAAACTACCTTAGTCCCCTGCTTCATCTCTATGGCGAACACCTGTGTGAGTGTTCGGGAGACGATCAAGGGCAAATCTACAAGGATAGAGCCGTAGAGTTTCTGCTACGCACACCGCCCGAGAAAAATCGCTTGGTGGACCCTTGGTGTGTCAATGGATTCTACCCTAGAGACAGCTTTCAAACTCAGGCTCTAATAGAACTCAAAGACAAACACTGCTCAAAAGGTGGCGGAACTCATTGCTATGGTTGCCCCTTGGGAGGTCATCTGATGATAGAGTATTATGCGAAGTATCGCAAGGCTATGAAAGATAGAGAGTAGAGGTCAGTGCGGCCCGGACGCATAGTGTCTTTATGATGGTGTATCTCTCGCAAAACCAATGCCCGCGTCCGCTCGTACTTATGAATTTGTTGTTGCCCAAGAGCGGTCTCAACTAGCGTTTCGACATGTGGTCTTCTGCAATCCCCTTTAGCCAAGGGACTTTTCTTATTGCTTGTCTCTCACAAATCACAGCTACTCTAGCCTGAAGGGCGCGCTGCACGGGGCAAAAGAGCGGGTTTAACTCCAGTTAAAGACGATCGCCCCGGTGGGGGCGGTGCGCCCGTCTCTTTGATGGTGTATCTCTCGCAAAACCAATGCCCGCGTCCGCTCGTACCTCCCGTGTGGGGAGTGTCGCCCTGCTAGAGGGTGCTCGCACTTGACAATTATTTATCTCCACAAAACAATTGTCTGTGCGACCCTGCATTTGCATTTATTTTAGGGCTCAATGCGCTTGCTGGTTCTAAAGAAATATTGTGATATTTTGGGACGAGTGGTATTAGTTGCAAAATTATACCTACCTTTGTCCCCTTATTAAATACATTTTTGTGATGTCAATCGAAAACCAACTCGAAGATCAATTCGAAAACCAAGCAGAGACTATCTGTGAAGCCCCCACCGAAGCAACCCCAGAAGCAAACACTGACGCAGCCGCTGAGGCAACCCCAGAATCTACCCCCGTGCCCCCCGCAGAGCCAACATTTAATGACCTAGGATTGTCGCCCGTAATTCTTGAGGCAATTCACGCCAAAGGTTTTGAAGTACCCTCGCCAATCCAAAGACTATCGATTCCCGTACTTTTGCGTGATTCGAATGATATTATCGCTCAGGCGCAAACAGGAACAGGTAAAACTGCTGCCTTTGGTTTGCCAATAGCACAACTGTTAGAGTCGAAACCTAAGAAAGTTCAGGCTCTAATCCTAGCCCCAACTCGCGAGCTTGCGCTGCAAGTGACCGACGAGATGCAATCTTTCCGCCGTAATGACTTCTCGGTTTCTCCTATCTATGGAGGTGCCTCGGTGAGCGAGCAATTGCGCCGTTTGGGTAAAGGTGTCGATGTTGTAGTGGGTACTCCAGGACGTATTTTGGATCACCTTCGTCGTGGTTCACTTGATCTTTCAGCGTTGCGCTGGTTGGTTCTCGATGAGGCTGACGAGATGCTAAACATGGGATTCATTGATGATATTGACGAGATTATTAGCTATGCAAACGATCAACGCCGTATCTTCCTTTTCTCGGCGACTATGCCAGATAGAATCGCGCAGTTGGCAAAGAAATATATGCAGAACATTGAGCATATCAAGGTTCTAAATAAGCAACTACTCAATGACCTTACGGATCAAATCTATTTCGAGGTGCGTGAGAGCGATAAGTTTGATGCGCTCACTCGTATTATTGACGTGGAGCAAGAGTTCTATGGCATTGTGTTCTGTCGCACCAAAATTGCGGTAGATGGTATCGTGAATAACCTTATTGAGCGTGGCTATGCAGCCGAAGGTTTGCATGGTGATGTCTCGCAGGGGATGCGTGAGAAGATCTTGCGTAAGTTTAAGGCTCGCAGAGTGAATATCCTTGTTGCAACAGATGTGGCAGCTCGTGGTATTGACGTATCGAACCTTTCGCACGTGATTAACTACTCGCTTCCTCAAGATCCAGAGAGCTATGTTCACCGTATTGGCCGTACTGGTCGTGCTGGTAATGAGGGTATGGCTATCACCTTTATCTCGCCATCTGAGTATCGCCAGTTTACCTCTATGCAGCGTCAGGTGAAAGCTACCATCCGTAAGGAGGTGCTTCCAACTGCAGCAGATATTGTTGAGGTTAAGCGTCAGAAAATCGTTGAGGATATTACTGAGATCATCGCACAGGGTAACTATGACGACTACATGGAGATGGCAAACTCGATGATGGTTGACCAAGAGCCTAATGTGATTCTTGCCTCGCTACTTCGCTTGGCGTTCAAGAACGAACTTCAAGAGAGCTCTTACCCTGAGATTCGCCGCATTGATGTGAACCGCCGTGGTACAGCTCGTCTGTTTATCGGTTTGGGTAAGAATGAAGGTTACCGTCCTAAGATGATCGTGGATCTGTTGAAGAAGAAATGTAACATCCCTGACCAGAAGATTGATGATGTGAAGTGTATGGACGAGTTCTCTTTCGCATCTGTGCCTTATGAGGACGCAGAGAAAGTGATGAAGATCCTAAACGGAATCAGCAAACTCCAAACAGATGATAGCCGCCCATTGGTTACTCTAGCTAAGGAGGATAACAAACAAAGCGATCGCTCGCAGAGCTACGTAGAGGATAGAGCACCACGAGGTCGTGGTGGCAGAGGGGGTGGAAACCGTGGTGGCGGACGTGGAGGTCGCGGCGGAGGACGTGACGGTGGTCGCTCAGGCGGTCGTGATGGTGGTAGAGACAGCAAGCCTCGCCGCTCATCAAAACCATCATCTTCTTCTCGTCGTAGAAGAGACTAATTCTCTTCTCAGAGAGATTATTTTATAAAGCTAAGGGCTGCTAACTTATCCTGATTGAGGAAGTTAGCAGCCCTTAGCTTTTATTTATATGCCTGCACTACACGCCCTTTTTGCGTGTGAGCTAGGCTGTGTACACCCTTGTCCTAAATAAACAAGAGTGCTATTCGGTAGACCGCGAAACTTGCAACCCAAGCCAGACCAGTTGTGTAGAAGATCGTAAATAGAGCCCATTTCCACGCTCCAGCCTCTCGTCGAATGGCTGCGATGGATGCCATACAAGGAAAATAGATCAATACAAAGGTCAAGAAGGATAGCGCAACCGCAGTGTTCCATGACTTGTCTTTTTGTAGTATCTCAGAAAGCTTTGCTGTGTCGTCTCCCTCGTCCTGAGCATCATAAATAACACTCATGCTCGAAACTACAATCTCTTTTGCAGCCACACCAGTCACTAGCGACACCCCTATCTGCCAATCAAAGCCCAAAGGTGCAATTGTGGGTTCGATAGCACGCCCCACGCTCTCAAGATAAGACTGCTTAGGTTCGCCATTTGCTTGAGTACCTTGAGGGAAATAACCCAAAGCCCAAATTAATATTGCCGCCACAAGGATGATACCTCCCATCTTGCGAAGATACTGCGACCCTTTGTTCCACATGTTTTTAAAGATACTCCAAAGGGTTGGTATGCGATAGGGCGGAAGCTCCATGACAAAGTGTGCGGTAGCCTTCTTGAACGCAATCTTTTTGAGGATTATTGAGGTTAATATACCCATTAACACGCCCATGAAATAGATAGCAAACAGCATATTAGCCTCATTGCCAGGGAAGAATGCCCCAACGATTAGAATATAGACTGGGAGTCGCGCCGAACAGCTCATAAACGGCACCATCAACATTGTTTGTAGGCGATTGCCACGATTCTCTATGGTTCGAGTGGCCATAATAGCAGGAACATTACACCCGAAACCCATAATCAATGGAATGAAAGACTTTCCGTGTAGACCAATCGAGTGCATCAACTTGTCGGTGATAAAAGCGGCTCGTGCCATATAGCCCGTGTCTTCCATGATGGATATGAACAGAAAGAGAATTAGAATGTTAGGTAGGAAAATAATCACTCCTCCAACGCCGCCAATCACTCCATCAACCACCAAATCATTAAGCCATGGCGTTGAGATTGCTCCATTAGCCCACTGTGATAGCGCTCCAACTCCTGCGTCTATCCAATCCATAGGAAAACTCCCTAGGGTGAAAGTCGCCCAGAACACCAACCATAGCATCCCTACAAATATAGGTAGGCCAAGGAATCTATTGGTAAGGAATTTATCTATCTTCGAGGAAGGAGTGTTGAAGCTTCTTCGAGCTCGTTGGTAGCTCTCTTTGAGCGCTCCCCTCACAAACCCATAGCGAGCGGTGGCAATAGTTGTGCGAACCGAAGATTTAAACTCTCTCTGACATTGTTCTTGGAGTTTGTTGTCATCCTCTATCTCTAGGATAGCTTTATAGCGAGAGTTGTTTTGATTATTTTCTTGAGCGCATTTTTGGGAAAGTTGCGTTTCGATAATTTGAGGATAGTGAATTTGCTTGCTCTCAAATGTGATGTTTTGAGTGTGGGCTTTGACTATGGTGTCGAGCAGCTGTGCTATGCCTCGCCCTCTGCGAGCTATTATATTTACCGTTGGCATTCCTAGGAGCTTCGATAGAAGCTTTTGGTCTAGTTTATCGCCGCTTTTGAGGAACTCATCCCACATGTTTAGAGCCAAAATCACACGCTGGTTCATGTCGATGAGCTGAGTGGTGAGATATAGATTACGCTCAAGGTTAGTCGAGTCGAGCACGTTGACAATCAGATCTGGCTTGTGGCGTTCGATAAATTCGGTCACCAATTTCTCTTCTGGCGAAAAATCCGCTATCGAGTAGGTGCCAGGGAGATCGACAAATTCAATGGTGTAACCCTCAAAATCAACTCTTGCGTGTTTGCTCTCAACGGTCACTCCCGAGTAGTTACCTGTGTGTTCGTTCAGGCCCGAAAGATGGTTGAATAGAGAAGTTTTACCACAGTTAGGATTACCCACCAGGCCCACAAGGATTTTCTTTCTATCTCCAGGGGCTTCCATCTCTATAGTTTGAGGGGTTTTCGAGCTAGCCTCACTATCGCCTAGTAGGAATTCAACCGGCTCTCTGGTAACCAGAATGTTTTGTGCCTCGCTGCGTCTGAGCGAAATCTCATAGTCCATCAAACGATACTCGATAGGATCGGCTAAAGGTGCATTCTTGATAACTGTGATCTCACGACCAGCCACAAACCCCATCTCTGTGAGACGATGTTGAAGGCTGCTTTGGCCCGTGAGTGATAATATACTGACTTTTTCTCCTGTTTTTACCTCTGATAGTTTCATTTATTGTGTTTTCGCTTATAGTGTGCGCACAATGCGCCTAAATTAAGGCGCAAAGGTACTTAAAATCTCAAGGATCGACAATACCTACTTTTGGTTATTTATGGGCGGAATAACTTTGAAAATTAGATTATTGAAATTTTTATTATCTTTGTGGCATAGGAATTTTAATGCTTTTTATTCAAAAATGACAGTTAGCTCGCAAAATAGTGTTTTCTATGACTCCCCCGTAGGCATTATTGAGATAGGCCATAGTGAGGATCATATCACAAAACTACATTATGTGGCAAGTGATGAACCCTATAGCCTAGGTGGTACTCATCCGCTTACCGATAGAGCCTATGGTCAGTTGATGGAGTATTTTCAAGGCCATCGCAAGAGTTTTGACTTGCCTTTTCGCCTTAGTGGCACTCCATTCCAGTTGAGCGTGTGGAGAGCTCTCTGCGAGATTCCCTATGGAGAGTGTTGCTCCTATAAAAAAATAGCCCAAATGATTGGCAATCCCAAAGCTTGCAGGGCAGTGGGAATGGCCAACAATCGTAACCCAATATCCATCGTTGTGCCTTGTCACAGAGTGGTGGGTGCCAATGGTTCGCTTGTGGGCTATGGCGGCGGACTAGAGATAAAGAAAAAATTACTTGAAATCGAGGGACTAGTGTTCTAAGACTCCCCCCTCACAAACTAATATACTAATGGAAATAGGAACAATCAATTCGCCCTCGGGCAAAAAAGCTCTTATCTGTGGTTCAGGCGAGCTAGGCAAAGAAGTGGCAATCGCTCTTCAGCGTTATGGTGTTGAAGTTGTGGCATTGGACAAATACGAGAATGCTCCTGCAATGCAGGTAGCCCACCGTTGTCATATTGTTTCGATGCTCGATGCTCCAGCCCTAAGAGAGATTATCGAGAAAGAGAAACCTGATTTTATTATCCCTGAGGTTGAAGCTATTGCAACCGAAGAATTGATGGCACTCGAGAAAGAAGGCTATAATGTGGTGCCAAATGCCAAGGCAGCCTACCTGACTATGAATCGCGAGGGAATCAGAACTCTAGTGGCAGAGGAGCTAGGCATCAAAACCTCGCCCTATCGCTTTGTGTCGAGCTATGCTGAATTCCAAGAGGCAATCGAGACTATTGGCCTTCCTGTGGTTGTAAAACCAATTATGAGTTCTTCGGGTCATGGTCAATCGACTGTGAAGACCGCCGATCAAATTGAAAAAGCATGGGAAATTAGCCAAAACGAAGGTCGTGCAGGTGCAGGGCGCGTGATAGTGGAGGGCTTCGTTGATTTTGACTTCGAGATTACTCAGCTTACCGTACGCCACGTTGGTGGTACTACTTTCCTTGATCCTATCGGACATCGCCAAGAGGGAGGAGACTATCAAGAATCATGGCAACCTCAGCCCATGTCGCCAGTGGCGATAGAGAAATCTAGAGAAGTCGCTCGCAAAGTGACTGAAGCTCTGGGTGGTTATGGAATCTTTGGCGTTGAGCTCTTTATCAAGGGTGATGATGTGATTTTCTCAGAGGTGTCGCCTCGTCCTCACGATACTGGAATGGTTACTATGATCTCGCAGGATCTTTCGCAATTCGAGTTGCACGTGCGTGCAATCTTGGGTCTACCAGTGCCTGAGTTCAAAATCCTTGCTCCATCGGCTTCTAAGGCAGTGGTGGTTCATGGCGAGAGCTCGCAGGTGGTGTTCTCAAACCTTGAAAACGTGTTGGCGCAGAGCGATACTAAACTACGCATCTTTGCAAAACCTTCTGTGTCGGGTCACCGCCGTATGGGGGTTCTGCTTGCTCGTGACACTACAGTGGAGGGTGCGCTAGAGAAAGTGGGTCAAATGTATGAAAAACTAGAGGTCAAAGTGCTTTAATTCACCGCAGAACTCAGACCCTAAAATAAAATCCCCACCTGCAAATGCTTAAAGCTTTGCAGGTGGGGATTTTGTTTGCGTATTTTAAGAGCAGTTCCCTTATCTTGTGGGGGGCGATTTAGATTACGAGTTTGGCAATGAGCTGAATAGCTACAATTAGAACTACCATAGCAATAGGGTAAACCGTTGCGTAGGCAATACTTGGGACATTACTGTCGGCCATAGAGTCGGCAGCTGCAAGTCCAGGCGTACTAGTCATACTACCCGTTAGAGTTCCGAGCATATCGAGCATGTTGATTTTGAATATCCATCGCCCCACAACTGTTGCCACTATCATAGGGAGGATAGTGATTATTGCCCCAACAATGAATAGCAGGATGCCGCTTTGTTGGAAAGTTGACACTAGCCCAACGCCAGCGGATGTTCCAACTTCGGCTAGAAATAGTAGAAGTCCTAGTTGTCTGAGTAGTTGATTGGCAGGGCCCGACATAGTCCAAATAATAGGTCCGGTTTTGCCCTTAGCGCTAAGGATCAAAGCCATAATCAGTACTCCGCCCGTAAGCCCAGGGCTAAATTCAAAACCTGGTAGGGATATGCTGATTTGCCCGAAGAGAACCCCAAGCACAATTCCCATTGCAATGGGGAAGAAGTCTGTATCGGATAGTTTCTTTTGGTCGTTGCCGAAATAGCGAGCCAAGGCGTCAACTCCCGTTTTATCACCCACCACAACAACCTTATCGCCATACTTTAGAGTAAGCTCAGGAGAGGGCGAAATCACAATACCACTACGGCGTATCCTCGAAACGGTGCAACCATAAGACTGCTGAAGATCTAGTTCCACCAAGCGTTTGTTGATAACGTCCTTGCGAGTGACAAGTAGCGATTCGACTACTTGTCCCGTAAGTAGCGGTAGTTCACCTTCCTCACGAGCGCCCACCATATCCGAGAGAGCGTTCAACGCTTCGTCGGTTCCAACGGCTTGAATATAGTCACCCTCCAAAAGCACTGTGTCGGCTTTAGGGATCTGAATATCCTCGCCCGAACGCACACGAGTGATAACTGCGCCAGTTACGGCACGCACCTTTAGTTCGATTAGCGATTTACCATAAACCCAAGGTTGGCTCACGCAGAAAATAGCACGCTTCACTTCGGGGAAAGCGTCTTTCTGCTCTTTTTCTATGCGCTTCGCTTCCCCCTGCATATCGATTTTGAGCATCTTTGGAAGCAGTTTTACAAAGAGTATCACCCCGATCACACCAAAGGGATAGGCAAAACCATAGGCAATCGAAGCGTCAGCCGAACCCGTACTATCGATGGCTGCTGCAAGACCAGGGGTGCTAGTTAGAGCCCCTGCCATTAGTCCCACTATCTTTGCGGTGTCGATGCCAAAGGCATACTTACACACAATAGCCGTGAGGGCGGCAGTAGCGATCGTAAGCACTGCTATTATAATTAGTGCTTTACCCTTGGACTTAAAGGATTGGAAAAAACCAGGTCCAGCCTGAATACCAATAGTAAAGATAAAGAGCACAAGTCCGAAAGTTCCCAATTCCTTGGGGATAACCACTCCATAGTGTCCAAAAGCGAGCGCAATGAAGATTACCGCCGAAACATCCAGCGATAGACCTTTGATTTTCATGCGCCCAAGCATAAACCCGAGGGCAACGATCACAAATAGAGCGAAGTAGGATTTGTGTAGTAGTTCTGATAGCATCTCAGCCATAGTGAGTCGGATGTTTTAAGGACGGGTGGGGGAATCCCTGAATTTAATTAAGCATTTCCCAAAGCATGTCTTTGAGTTGTGTGATATTTTGATTGGCAACCGAAGAGATGAAGATATAATTGATCCCCGCGGGAAGTTCTTTTTCAAGCTCCTCGCGCAGTTCATCATCGAGCATATCGGATTTGGTGATCGCAAGCATTCGATCTTTGTCGAGCATCTCAGGGTTGTAAGAGCGAAGCTCGTTGAGAAGAATCTCATACTCGGCTGCTATGTCCTTAGCGTCGGCAGGTACCATAAACAACAATATTGAGTTGCGCTCAATGTGGCGCAAGAAACGTATTCCAAGGCCTCGTCCCTCGCTAGCGCCCTCTATGATTCCTGGTATGTCTGCCATTACAAACGAACGATGATCTCTCACCGAAACGATACCCAAATTAGGCTCAAGAGTGGTGAACGCATAGTTTGCAATCTTAGGCTTTGCGGCCGAAACCACCGATAGTAGTGTAGACTTACCCGCATTTGGGAAACCCACCAGACCTACGTCTGCCAATACTTTTAGCTCCAAAACAAACCATCCCTCAACGTTCGGTTCGCCAGGTTGAGAGTAGCGTGGGGCTTGATTAGTCGCGGTGCGGAAGTGCCAGTTACCCAGACCTCCACGGCCACCCTTACACAGGATTACCTCCTGTCCATTTTCAGTCACCTCACACACCATTTCGTCTGTCTCTGCATCCTTGGCGATAGTCCCTAGTGGAACATCAATGATTACGTCCTTACCATTGGCACCGTGCATTCTAGCACCCATTCCTCGACCACCTGCTTCGGCAACTTGGTGGCGTTTGAATTTTAGGTGCAGTAGGGTCCAGTACTGGCTGTTACCCCTGAGGATGATGTGCCCTCCACGGCCACCATCACCACCATCGGGACCTCCATACTCCACAAATTTCTCTCTACGGAAGTGGGTAGAGCCTGCGCCGCCGTCGCCAGATTTGGCGAATATTTTTACGTAATCTACAAAATTTGATGCTGCCATCTTATGTTATTTTTATTTTAGTTCTAAATCTTTGTTTCCCTTTTTAATTCACAAAACTCTCGATTTGTTTCCAAGGGAAAGGGCCGTCGTTGGTTTGAGTTTCGCCCTCAGTGCTGCGCCCTTCTTTGATGTATCTGATCAATAGAGCCTTTAGTTCCTCTACAATTTCGGGGTGTTTCTCATAGAGATTAGTGGTCTCGCTTGGGTCTTCCTTTAGGTTGTAAAGCTGCATTGGAGGTAGGCTCTCCCACGCTTTTTTGTTGCCAGGGGCTGGCGCGCTCCATCCTCCAGAGTGAGGCACAAGTAGTAGCTTCCAGTCTCCACGGCGGATCGCAAAATCACCTCTAATTGAGTGGTGAACAATAGCCCCTCGTGAGATCTTCCCATTCCCAGGGTCGCTCAGTGCTTTGACAAACGAATAGCTGTCCTCGCCCTCGTTCTGCTCGAGGCTTACTGCTGCAATCTGTGCAAAGGTACGATAAATATCTGTTAAACACACACTCTCTCTTGATAT
>CAYJLL010000031.1:0-8750 GCA_964370955.1 uncultured Rikenellaceae bacterium
CATTGCCTTGATGGGTAAAGGGATGAGCGTTGGAGCTGTAATTGCGCTTATTATCGGAGGTACTGGAATGGCTATCCCCGAAATGACAATGATGGCGAGCATCTTTAAGCGCAAATTGGCGGGGATGATAGTCGCACTAATTTTCTTAACAGCTGCAATCGGAGTATATGTGTTTAATTTTGTATTATAAACATAGATTCAAAATAGATGTAGCTATTTTAATATTACTATTATTAGCCCTTGGGAGAACATAATTCACTCAAGGTTTTTTTTGTAGCATTTCATAAAAACGATATATAGCAATTTTCGGGTTGCATAGTTCATAATGATATAACTATCTTTGTACAACAATATAAGTTTATGGAGAACAGTATAAATTATAACAGAATCGAGAAGGCGATTAAGTATCTTTGTGAGAACTACAAAGATCAACCATCCTTGGATGAGGTAGCGCAGAGGGTCGGAATGAGTAAATTCCACTTTCAACGCGTATTCTCTCAATGGGCAGGCGTAACCCCCAAACAATTTGTCGAACATCTCACTGTTGAGGCTCTAAAGGATGAGCTTGTTAAAACCAATAACCTCATCACCGCTAGCGAGAATGTAGGGCTTTCAGCTCAGTCACGAGCCTATGATCTGATGGTTAAGATAGAGGCGATGACCCCTGGTGAGTACAAAAAACAAGGCAAAGATCTTAAAATTAGCTATGGTTCAGTTGCAACACCCTTTGGTGAGGCGTTCATTGCTCTTACCAGCCGAGGAGTGTGCTCGTTTGAGTTTGTGGATAATGATTTTGAAGCGGTACTTCAAAGCGTTCAAGAAAAATGGGTGGGAGCTACATTTATCAACGACAATGCTGCTGTTCAAGAGGTTGCGGATTCTATTTTTGGAGACCGCAAGAGCGAAGTGAAGCTGCTTCTCAAGGGTACACCTTTTCAAATTAAGGTGTGGCGTGCGCTGCTTACCATCCCACGTGGAAATATAACTAGCTACTCTCAACTTGCGCAAATCGTCGAAATGTCAAGCGCAGTGCGAGCAGTGGCTTCAGCCGTGGCAAAGAACCCCGTTGGGCTTATAATACCGTGTCATCGAGTAATTAGACGCGAAGGTGTTGTGGGCGAATATCATTGGCGCAGCGAAAGAAAGAAATCCATCATCGGGTGGGAAATAGCAAATAAATAATGGAAAAACACTTTTTTAGGTATTCAAACACCGCGACAGATTACTTATGTCAAAAAGATAAACGCCTGGCTGAGGTGATCAAAAAAATCGGGCATATAAATAGAGAGGTTAATCCTGACCTGTACGGTTCGCTTATTCACTCTATTGTTGGCCAGCAGATTTCCACTAAGGCTCACACTACTATTTGGCTTAGAATGGTCGAGGGACTCGGCAAGATTACCCCGAGGGTAATATGTGCCCAAACTCCCGAGCAGCTTCAAAGCTATGGATTGTCGTTTCGCAAGGTGGAATATATGCAGAGTGTGTCACAGAAAATCGAAAGCGGTGAGTTTAGCATCTCGGCACTCTATGATATGAGCGATGAGCAGGTGTGTCAAGAATTGTCAAAACTCAACGGTATAGGCGTGTGGACAGCCGAAATGATGATGATCTTTTCAATGCAGCGCCCCAATATAATGAGCTATGGCGACTTGGCAATCATTAGAGGCATGCGTATGATTTTCCGCCATCGTAAAATCACAAAGGAATTGTTTGCAAAATATCATCGCAAGTTCTCGCCCTATGCCTCTGTTGCAAGTCTTTATTTTTGGACAGTAGCCGGCGGTGCGATACCAGAGCTCACCGACCCTGCTCCAAAGCCTAAAAAGAAAAAGTAGTTTTGTTGTACCACGCACTGATGTGACAAAATAATTCGTCAAAATTTTGATAAAGTGATTTTTTTTATTACTTTTGCACTCGCTTTAGGATCCAAAGCACTTTGGAGAGAAGAGTAAGTCATGGCGAGGTAGCTCAGCTGGTTAGAGCGCATGATTCATAATCATGAGGTCGGCGGTTCAAGCCCGCCTCTCGCTACGGAAAGAAAAAGGGTTGTAAACTATGTAAGTTTGCAACCCTTTTTTTATGTAATTTGTCGTTTTAACAGCATCTAGATTTGTTAATATTTCGCGCCTTATTAATCAAAAAAATTAGGCTTGATTGTTAAAGCGTGCAGCTCTCACTAATTGCTATAAAAGTGTTTATAGATACAAAAACCCCACCTCTCAAACTATTATAAGTTCGTGAGGTGGGGTTGTCTATTAGATTTACTTTGATTAGAAGTTCACCTTCTCGCCATAGAAACAAGCGTTGAATACTTTCTCCAACTCCTCTTGTGTAGGAACGCGAGGGTTGAAGCTTGTACATGGGTCAGCCATAGCGTCTGCTGCCATCTGCTTCACGTTTGCATTCCACTCTGCTTCTGACACACCCCACTCCTTGAGTGAGCTTGCGATATTTACATCTGAGCGTAGTTTCTCGATTGCTTGTGCGAAATCTTCTGCTGTTGAACCACCAACCAGTTTAGCTAGATCAGCATATCTCTGGGTTGCTGTTGCGTTGAAACGGATAACATTCGCCAAAACAATTGCGTTAGCGCATCCGTGAGGAACGTGGAAACGACCTCCAATTTGGTGAGCCAATGAGTGAGCGATACCCAACCAAACATTAGTAAAGGCATAACCACCAAGGCATGAAGCGTCGTGCATGTTTTGACGAGCAGTGCCGTTGTGTGGTTCGTTATATGCAGTTTGAAGGTTAGCAAAGATTAGCTCAATACCGCCCTTAGCCATAGCATCAGCATAGTTGCTATCAACGTTCGAAACGTAAGCCTCCACACAGTGAGTCATTGCATCAAGACCAGTGTTTGCTGTAACCTCCTGAGGCATAGACTTACAAAGCTCGCCATCCACGATAGACATATCTGGCAATAGCTCAAAAGATACCAATGGGTATTTAACACCTTTGTCAGTGTCGGTGATAACCGCCAAAGCAGTAATCTCAGTTCCAGTACCACTTGTTGCAGGGATAGCTACAAAACGAGCTTTCTTGCGTAGTTCGGGGATACCACATACTTTTACCATTTGCTCGAATTCAAGTTCTGGGTGTTCGTAAATTGCCCACATCGCTTTTGCAG
The DNA here is from genome assembly GCA_964370955.1 of uncultured Rikenellaceae bacterium. GTDB lineage: Bacteria > Bacteroidota > Bacteroidia > Bacteroidales > Rikenellaceae > Mucinivorans. The sequence continues at coordinate 3,134 of CAYJLL010000031.1, forward strand.
CATCAATAGCAGAACATCCACCCAAACCGATAACCCAATCAGGCTGGAACTCCTCAAATGCTGCTGCACCACGGCGCACAGTGTTGATTGATGGGTCTGCCTCAACGCCAGAGAATACTGTGTGCTCGATATTGATCTCGTCAAGAATAGCCTCGACGCGAGCCAATGTGCCGTTCTCTTTTACTGATTTACCGCCAATTACGATGATTGCTTTTTTACCAGAGATGTTTTTAAGCTCTGAAAGTGAACCCAAACCGTAGTAAAGGTCGTTTGTTTGAAATAACTTCGCCATAACTTTAATTTTTAGTGTTAAAATGATTATGCTGCAAAGGTAGAGCTAAGCCTTGGCTTGTATTTATATATTTGCGCCCTTTAGTTGTAAAAAGGCGCAAATGTATAAATATGGACACAAAATTATAATTAACATTACTTGATTAACATATGACAATTCATGAGTATTGTTATTAGAAAAGCCATCGAAGTAGACAAAGAGGCAGTGCTTGCACTGGCCGTAAGATTGTTGATTGCTATGAGCACACCCACCTTGGAGATGAAATAGCAGATAATTATCTAAATAGTGGCGCCTGTGATGCCGATCTATCAGGGATATTTGACAACCGCAGCATTGCTCTAGCAGATATGGTCTGTATTCCACAAAACGTCTTCGAGGATGGCCAGTGGGCTATGATGGAATGGAAAGACCCCAAAGGATTTAGAGGTTGTGGATTCTTTCATTTTATTGGTGGCAAATTGGTTTTCCAACGGGGGTATATGGATAAGCTAAGTTTTCTCAAGTGTAATGGACTCCAAGAATAATAAATGATCGCGCAGTAAACATTTATCAATCTGAGTTAGAAAAATTACTCTACCTTCAGCATATATCCTCGTCCTTTGAGTGATGTGATTGTTAGCTTTGAGTCAGGTTTGAGTATGCCTCTAAGGTAGGTGATCTGAACATTGAGGGCAAGGGAGTTTGCTAGCGAATCGTCACCCCAAATTTTTTGAAGTATGCGCGAGCGTTCAATGATAGTGTTTGGATGTGCTGCGAGCATCTCTAGTATTTGAGTTTGACGCAATGAAAGCGTCTGCGCTAGATTGTTGCACTCTACTCTACTGAGTGATGGGGTGAAGATCGTATTGCCAAGCTCATAGCTAACTGTTTGCATTTTCTCAAATCTTTCCCTGATTTTTGCAACCAACTCTTCGGGATAGAATGGCTTGGGAATGTAGTCATTACCACGGAGTGAAAACCCACGCAGGCGGTCGCTTTTTTCGGTGCGGTCGCTTAGGAAGAATATAACCACCGAGCTGTCCACCTTTCGTATCTTAGAGGCAAGTTCAAAACCACCCATCACAGGCATATTGATGTCCAACAAGATCAGATCGGGCTTTAATTCTTTGTAACACCCCCATCCTAGCTCACCATTTTCTGCATAATGCACCTCGAAGCCCTCTGCCTCAAGGAATTGTTTGAGCAGAAGAGAGGTTGTGGTATCGTCGTCAATTAATAGTATTCTTATCATAATGGTAATTTGATGGTAAATTTGGAGCCATGCCCCAGAGAGCTTTCAACTGCAATGCTACCTCCGTGCGCTTGGGTTAGCATTTTAACATAACTCAACCCCAGACCTATACCTGCAATTGAACCAAGGTTGCGTCCGCGATAGAATTTATCAAAAACATGTGGAAGATCTGATGGTGCTATGCCCAAACCATTATCCGCAACCACAAGTATAAGTTTACTGGCAGAGCAATAATAATCGAGCGAAATACGAACATCATCGCCTGAGTATTTTACTGCATTTTCAATTAGATTGTGAAGAATATTCTGCAGATGAAGGCCGTCTGCATGGATAACAACATCGTCAGAAGAATTTTTAACTAAGCTGACTTTCTTGCCGCTGGGAATGGTAATCTTAGATATAAGATCATCGATGAGCGATGGCAGTTTAACCTGCGAAATATTTAAAGGAATATTGCCACTATCGGCCATAGTCACATCTCGAAGCTTTGAAAAATAGGCAGTCAGGTTATCTAGCTCTTTGTATGAGCTTTGTAGGATATTTTCTTTTACACCCTCACCGCTCATTAGTTTCTCGTTGCGAAGAGATGACATGCACACTTTCAGAGTTGAGATTGGGCGCTTGAGCTCGTGGATCATAGTGTGGAGAAAATCTTGACGAACCTCATCAATCCTGCGTTGGCGTCGTATTGTAGCGATTTGATAGAAAAAGCAATAAATAATCAGCATGCTAATAAACAGCGACAAACACAGCACACCTATCATTTGAGATATAACGCCAGTGAATGGTATTTTGCTCACAACTCTTATTACTTGCCCCTGCAGATTATCATAGGGAATCTCAATAGTCGAACGAGGAATTAAAAGTGAGTAATCTATCTTCGAATTACTTTTCCACACCATTGTGTCAAGCTTGATCGAGGAAACTGTGCCATTAATGCCTTTATCTCGAAGCAATGAATCGATGCGGTGGATATCCATAGGGATGTTATGATCCACGATAAATCTCATAGGCGAACTGAAGAGTTTATCTTGTGGGACATCTCCTTGGACATTGAAAATATAGACACTATCTCTGATTGCTATTTTGAAATTAGTAACTGAACTACCATCCAGCGCAATCATGTTGGAGATGGTTGTTATCACCGATTCGCTGTTGGGCGGTAGTGACGAGAGGTCTTCTATCTTGACATACGACTTTTCTTCATCCACACTCACGCCTTCACTCTTCAGACGGCGCAAGGAGTTTTCTTTAGAAATCACATCCTCGATAGTCGCCGTAAGTTCCTCTTGATAGATATTTGCGCTTTGGCGATACTGACCATGCAACCAAACACTCTGCACCATAAATAGCAATACTAGAGCAATTGCAGTGAGTATATAGACTATTTTAATTCGTTTTTCCATACGAACAAAAGTAACTGATTTTTAGCGAACCGCAAAGCCCGCGATTCATAGAGTAATAATTGAGTAATATTGAAGTAATGTTTCAGTAATAGGAAAATTCGTTTTCTGCTCTATGGCTAACCTACCTTTGTGGTGAGTTAAACTAAAACAAAATTCAATACTATGAGAAAAACGATTCTAATACTCATTGCACTTGCTGGCATTTCAGCCACAAGAGCCCAACAAACCCAAACTATGACTTTCTCTATGGGCGAAGGAGGCATGCAGATGAACTCAAGCATGGTTGTTCCTAAAACGGAACTATGCAAATCTCTAATGGAATTCACCTACAACTACAGCTTTATGGTAGATACGATCTCAGGCAAAATGCACGATAGTGGCTTGTGGCTTTTGCAAGTGGGCGAGAGGGTTTCAAAATTTTCATCGGTTCGTCAAATGCAGATAGATTCTATTTTGTCTGTATCAACACCTCAAGAAGTGCTTGCAAATATGGCGGCAATGAAAGGTGGCGACCATGTAGCATATTTTAAGAATTATCCTCAGGGGCAATTTACCACCATTGATAAACTCGGCATGCAATGGGTGAGCACCGGTGAGCAAACCCAAACGCCACAATGGAAACTCACGGGTGAGAGTAAAGAGATACTAGGTTATAAATGCCTAAAAGCAACAGCTCGCTTTGGGGGGCGAGAATGGAATGTGTGGTATGCAGATGAGGTGACAATTAGCGAGGGGCCTTGGAAACTTGGCGGACTCCCTGGGCTGGTAATGGAAGCGTCAGACACCCAAGGGCACTATGAATTTACTCTTGTAGGGATCAAAAATGCGAGCAACTCTCCTATTACAATTCCTCAAACAAAGTTCAGCGAAACAACTTTAGAGAGATACCATAAAACTAAACGTCAGAACATCGAAAATCCACTTGCTGGCCTTAGTGGCGGAACGACAACTCTTAAAATTATGGATCAGGACGGAAATCCAATCAACGAGGCGGATCTTATTAAAGCTATGAAATATGATTTTATCGAAAGATAATATGAGGGTAGCTATTATTATACTATTTTTGATTTCGCCTCTTGCAGCCTCAGCTCAGAAGGTTGTTGACGCCAACGATGGTGAATCTATTGCAGGGGTGAGTGTGCAGCTTTTGGACTCGATGTTTATGCCGCTTGATTTCACTATGACAGATTCAAATGGAGAGTTTAAAACTTTTGAGCGAAGCGGGGTGTATTTAAAGTTCAGCGCCATGAACTACCGCACTGACACTCTCGAGCTACACAAACTACCACGCGTGATAAAGCTTTCACCTCAAACCCTCGCATTGAGGGAAATAACGGTGAATGCACCAAAAATTCGTACATCAGGCGATACTCTATCATATAACGTAGGAAGTTTTGCAACTCAAACCGACCGCTCTATTGGCGATGTTCTGCGCAGAATGCCCGGTGTTGAGGTTGCAGATAATGGACAGATAAAGTATAATGGCGAGGCAATAAATAAATTCTATATCGAAGGGGCAGATATGATGGACTCTCGCTATGGCTTGGCTACAAACTCCATTTCGCATGAGGATGTTGCGGGAGTGGATATTATGGAGAATCACCAAAGCGTGAAGGCGCTTCAGGGTGTTTCGTTTTCGCAGAATGCAGCACTGAACCTACGACTCAAAGAAAGCGCTAAGGCACGCTGGGCTGGTAGTGTTGAGGGCGGAGGCGGATTGCCTGAATTGTATTTTGGATCACTCAGCGCGATGTCTTTCGGGCGAGAGTTTCAAACAATCAATACTCTTAAGACAAATAATATGGGAGAAGACGTGACAACTGAAACCTCTGCCACTTCCATCATGGAACTAATGATAAACCAAGAGAATGGCGGTGAACTCCAAGATTATATAGCCATTAGTCCTCAACAGATCCAAGGCGTAGATACACATGATGGCAATAACGAAGCTATGAGTTCAAACTTTCTTAAAAAACTATCCTCAGATAGCGACATAAAGGGAAATATCACTTTGAGTAATAGCAATTACACCTATCACAGTGAACGTGCTACAACTTATTTTTTACAAGATAGCACTATCAACTTGCTGGAAAATGAGAGATCATCTCAGCACACGCGCACAGCATCGGCAAATTTCACTCTCACCACAAACTCAAAGAACTTCTATCTGCGCAACACTCTCAAAGGTGATATTGCAGATGATCATACGACAGTAAACACTCTTGGCACTTACCCAAATAGTCAGCTAGGTGTAATAAGTTCGGGAGGTATTTCAAATAACTTTGAACTCATTAAAAGGATTGGTGATAAAACCATAAACATCTCATCCTATAATGGCTACTCCACTAAACCGCAAGAATTAAACGTGGGTAATGCTCTAAATCAAAGAGTTGAGGCGAGTGCATTTAGCTCCAATACTAAGGCGTCATATAGTTTCAGAAGTGGTTATTGGAATATGTTTATTGCCGCAGGGATCAATTATTACTCTCAAAAGATTCTGGACACTGGTTTTGAGTATGTTAAAACTTATTTAAGTCCACAGGCTGAGTACCGTTCACCTCGGGGGCTTGTACTTATCTTAAATGCTCCACTAAATTACTATGTAGAGCAAGCTGCTATTTTGCCCAAATTTAGTTTTTATGCAAAACTCCCTATTTCTGCTCGCTTGTCTTTGATTGGGAATGCAGG
>CAYJLL010000031.1:8760-13481 GCA_964370955.1 uncultured Rikenellaceae bacterium
TCTATTCAGGCGGAGTCTACAGCGATTATAGAACAATTAACTATGGGGTCGCAGATTTTCTTCCTCTCAAGTCACTTTACGGCTCACTAGGCTTTGCTTTTAAAGACCCTTTGACGCTTTTATTTGCCAATGGTGAGGTAAGCCTATCAAATGGAGTCTCTCCTTATGTTTCGTCTCAGAGATTTGAGGGGGAGTTCTTAACTAACAGTTTCGTTGAGTCTCAATCTCACGGCTCTAGCACCTCCGCCAAACTGAGTCTAGGTAAAGGCTATAAAGGTGGTAGAGTCTCGCTGGGTGTGAGCTATCAGCTCTCTAAAGGCGAATCGCTTCAAAACAATGTGCTAATGGATTACTCTCTAAATCAATTTGGGGTGGATTTAAAGGCTAGCAAAAAGGTGTGCAACTGGATGAGTGTTGAATATTCTGGGCGTTTCTCACATAGATCCCTAAAGGCATCGATCGGTAGTAGCTGGCTTTTCGATCAATCGGGACGCGTTACTATTGCGCCGACAAAGAGCCTTTCTATTACAACCGATTGCGAGTATCTAATGACAGATAATTCTGATCTATTTATGCTAGATGTTGAGGCAAGATGGAGGCTTCGCAAATCATGGGAGATCTCACTCGAGGCGAGAAATCTTCTAAATCAAGCACACTATAGAATCGAAACCCTAAGCGGCACTCAGTTTAGTGCATGCAATTATTGGATCCGCCCACGAAGATGTGCTGCAAAATTGATGTTTAGGTTTTAGATCAACCTCCGTAAATTGCAACTAATCGAAAAGGTAATCAAACTCAAGTAGTTCGAAACAATTGCTAGAGGATTTTGCCAGTGCAATTATTTTATTATTCGCTTGATCCAGAGCTATTCTAAATACTTTGCGATCGAGCGATATTGTTTTAACCCTCTCCCCTTCCCAATCAAATATAACGACACAGTTTGAACCATGTTCAGAGGGGTTGGGTTCTGAATTTCTATCCTCGCAACGCTCCTCACACTTGCCCTCGAGAAGCGTGAAAATATGCGTATTGGTTGCTGCCATATCTAAAAAACCGTAAACTGTGTCATCACATGGGTGTATCATTTGGCTCTCTGTGTCAAACTCACAAATCGAAGGGAATAGAGTCGAAGTTCCAAGGGTCTTTAATTCATTGAGATTTGAAATATCAAAGATCTCTAAACTTGCGCCAATATAGGTGCACACAGCCAATCGTCTAGCATCATCAGATACTGCCGTTCTGACTCCATATGACCACAATTGCCTACAGATTTCTTTATTCTCCGAAAGATCAGGATATGCACTATAGCAAATTGTTAAAGTATCACTATCGCAAAGCCCAAATCTAATATTTTCATTTGCATACATAAGCAAATATTTATCTTGAAATTTTTTCAGGGCCACTGGATTAGGGTGGTTCGCTGGTAGGTTATATTGCTCACACCTGAGGTCGGCGCCAATGGATTGATTTAACAAATCAAATTTCAACACCTTATGGGTGTCGGTATCCATCAACACCAACTCACCTTGATTTGTTAAAAAAGGACAAGTTGAATTTCTACTCTCTCCTGCTTCAGCGCCAATGCCCGCAAAGCTTGAGATATGCTTACCTGTTTTTCGACAAACTGCATGAAGCTGCTTGATCTGGTCTATAAAGTCGAAGAATAAAATATGCGAAGGTGTCAGCAATAAAGAGTGGGGATAAACAAATAGATGGCTAGGGCAAGGGAGGGGCTTGCTGATGATTTGAGTCTGCGAGTGTCTTTTGTTTATCATAAATGCTAATTGTATTTGCAGGATTTGAATATTAAATTAGGTTGCACTTGGATAATATACGTAAATATATTATTTTTGCAAGTACAAAGCTAGTAAATATTGTATTTATATCAATATTTTTTATCTTACACCACTGTGCTTAAAGCACTGTTACGCTGAACTAAAAGCGAGTAAAATATTACACTGTTTTTCAGGTCATAGGAATACTGGTTTTACAATTAAATATCTGATAAATAAAATGACTAATCATCTACATCATACTGCCGATCAATCAAAAGAGGATTTTGTTCAAGGCTCTGGAGTTACTGATCGACTTCCAGAGACAGTAAAACAATTAAGGCTCAATGAACAAAGGCTTAAACGCTCACTTAGGGTCGCTGTGTTATTCATTCGCCACATTGTTGAACTGAGCTATAGGCATGATTACAATAGCGAGCTACTGGCGAGAAAACTGCAACAGTTTCTCTTGCAAACAAGAAATAACTCATGTAGCGAAAGCGGCATCGTTGAGTTAGCAAACGCGCTTTATGACGATATTATCACAAAAACTAAAGAGCGATTTAAACACCTCAAAGAAAAAGATCAAGTACTATTAGCGCTCTATCGCCTTGGATTTTCTAATGTCGAAATATTGTCTTACCTCCAGTTAAACTCAACAAACCATATCTATCAACTGAAATTTAGACTATGCAAAAAGTTGAACGTATCATCTCTAGGTGAGTATTTCAACAGCCTAAGCTAGCCATTAAAAAAAAACCTAGAACAAACGACAGCTAATAATCCTAATATTTGCCTAAATTTACAAATTAAGGTTATCTTTGTGTTCAATCAAAATACAAATATTATGGACATAGCAAATGTAGCTTTAAACCAATATTCAAATGCTGGGCTCTACGAGAGCTTTGCATTAAAGCCTTTGGATAGCGAATTTAAGGAGGCTCTTTCTCAAACACATCGCAACGCTTTCTTTCAGGTTATAGTGATCGAAAAAGGCGAAGGTCATATCTTTATCGATTTTCAAAAACATGAAATATCAGCCCCTGCTGTTTGCTTTATTTTCCCCCAGCAGATATATTCGCTCGTTCTCTCTAATGAGGCGCAGGGAGAGGCTGTAATGTTTGATCACACCATATTCTGCTCGGAGATACTAGCCACCGAATTGAAAGAGTATAATATCGACCTTCACAAGAGAGTTAATGCTATAAATTATACTGATAGCAACATCGATCAATTTCGGGAGATTTTAGGTGTCAAAGATCACATAAAACGTCTAGAGCAACCCTACAACAACATTCGCAAGATAGAAGTTAAGTTCCTCTCGAAGATTATAATACTAAAGACCATAGACTCCACAGCGTCAAATAATTTCAAGGGTGTAAAGGACAAAGATTTTGAGCTATTCATGGAGTTTCGACGCTTGATTGATAACGATTTCAGGCATGATCGCAAGGTGCAGAACTATTGTGATCGACTGGGAGTGTCTGCGAAAAGACTCAATCTGCTTTGCAAACGATATGTAACTGACACAGCACTTGATTTAATCCACGAACGCCTTTCGCTTGAGATAAAAAAACTACTCATCTATGAAGAAATCCCTCTCAAGGAAATTGCATATTCACTAGGCTTTGACTCACAATCTGCTCTCAATAAATATATAGGTCAAAAGTTCGGTTGCACCCCATCGCAACTAAAGAAAAATATCTCGCAATAGAATTTATACATTTGTGCCAACAAATAATATAAGAGTGCAAAAAGGAAAGTTTTATGTTTGATTTTTAGCAATATTCGGGTTGAAACACCCATTTGCAGGTAGTACTTTTGTTTCAAAATTAATACCAAAAATCGGACATACAAAATGAGAAAAATAATATTATTAATCACACTAGTGGTAACAATTATGAGTTCAAAAGCGCAAGAGAGAGCTACACCCGAAGAGGTAATAGCAAAAGTACACAAGGCAGCAGAGCTTCTGAAAGAGAAAGGCGATGCAGCATTATCAATTTTAAGAGACAGCAAATCAGAATTTACATGGAAAGATACTTACATTTTTTTGATAGATGTCGGGGAGAGTATGGTATTGTCTAACCCTGCTTTTAGAGAGCGAGAGGGTGGAAATATCAGAGAACACAAAGACTGGAATCAGGATCCATACGGCCAGTGGTTGTGTGAACTGGCACTCAAAGGTGGCGGATGGATGGAGTTTAATTGGCCGCAACCAGGAAGTCAAAAAGGTGAGCGTAAAGTGTCTTACATCTATCCTATCCCCGGCCTTAAATATACGGTTTGCGCAGGAGTGTATGGAGAAACACGATCTATTGAGGAATTAAATAATCTAACCAAGATGATGACAGGTGTTAAATCGAAAGAAAAATCACCTATCATTGTTATTTTTGAGGTCAAGCCCACGAAAGCAGGAAAAGATGAGTATTTGAAAATAGCCGCTGAGCTAAAAGAAGAACTAAGCCATGCTGAAGGGTTTATCTCGGGCGAAAGATACGAGAGTTTAGTCGAGCAAGGCAAATTGCTTAGCGTAAACGTTTGGGAGAGTGAAGAGGCGTTGGCTAAATGGCGCAACAATCACCAACATCGCCAAGGGCAGAAACGTGGCCACGATACCCTATTTGAGAAATATAACATCAAGATAGCTAAAATAATTAGAGATTATTCATTGACAGAGCGAGAACAAGCTCCTAAGGATTCAAACGAATATCTAAAATAGTATCAACAAATTGAAACAATATAGGCTAATAGATAGCAAAGGTAAAGAATGTCTAAGCTATACGAAAGGCAAACTAGGCGGTCATAGAGGAAACAAAATCTACGGTCATCTGGACTGCCCTACTGCATTACGCTATATTGCAAAGGGGCAATATGTCAAAAATAGAGTGTTTTTTGCCGATGAGCAAACCGCTATAGATGCAGGCTATCGTCCGTGTGCTCGATGTA
>CAYJLL010000032.1:0-4405 GCA_964370955.1 uncultured Rikenellaceae bacterium
TAAAGCTGTTTTTGGGTGATTCCCCACAAGCCAACATTGTAGTAGTCGCTGCAAGTAAAAAGATTTTTTTCATTAGATTTAATATTTTTTGATTTCAACAAATATACGCATAAATTTCGTTTTCAGCAAATGCAGGTATTTGGTGTAACCAACGCAATATACTTAGTAAAAATCAGCTATACCCACGCTTTGCCATGCTCCGTGGTGGAATTCGCATACAGATGTAATACCAACGGCTTTTAGAGCTGCGAGAGCTTCGGGGCGGCCTGAATTTATCAGGTGAGGACGGTGGGAATCTGAATTAACAACAACATTTACATCCATCTCTTTGATAAGCTTTAGCCACTGAATATCAGGGAAAAACACTCCAGATTTATCGAACGCCTTGGTGTTAACTTCGGCTATTAAATCACGCTCTTTGATAAACGCAAATAGATCTTTGCGTAGGCTTTGCCACCATCTTTCGCTCGAAATGCCGCTTTTGAGCTGCTCGGCTCCAAAGGCTATTTTGTCGGGGTGGGCAACAAAGTCTATGCCCCCGTCCTCGACCAAATGCATCATCGAGCGGTAATAGGTCTCGATAGTGCGACGCAGATCGCCTCCCATTGCCGAGCGTAGGTTTTCCAGTCCGCTGTCAGTGTCTATGATCTGTCCATTGTCATCTACGATCAAGTGCACCGCTCCAATGCGATAATCTAGCGGAAGATCTTGAAACTTGGGTGACACAGGGCGTGAATCTTTATTTATGTAATCCAGCTCTAAAGCGAGATATAATTCAATCTGAGAGCCATATAGAGCCTTTATTCGATTAAATTCTGCGATATATGCAGGTAGATCTTTATCGTTTAGCGTCCATCCATTGGGGTAGGGCAGGGGAGCATGTGAGGAGATGCCATAGGCCGAAAACCCTGCTTCTATTGCCGCTTGGACGTAGAGTTCCATGGGTGAGTTGCCGTCGCAGAAGTTACAATGACTGTGATAGTTAGTGAGATTTTTCATTTTTATGCTTGTTTTACAAAATAAGGGTCTGCCGAAAGCAAAAACTTTAAGACAAACCCTCATAAATCATTCAATATATGCTTTTACCAGCTACCGCCAGCACCGCCTCCACCGAAGCCACCGCCACCAAATCCTCCAAAGCCGCCTCCACCGAAGCCACTTCCTCCGCTGCTACCAAAGCCACCGCCACTGCGACTCCCTAGGCTTGCACCAAACAATCCCCAACCAAGGGCACTGAGTAGTTCATCGCCATCATCATCACGATGTGAGCCGCCGTTGCCACCACCGCCGTTTTTGTTCTTGCGATTAGAGCCAAAGAAGATGAAAAGAAATACCATTCCAATGATGATGTAGGTCCACATTTTAACTTTTCTCTTTTGCTCGCCACTTTCTTCGGCAGTGTATTCTCCTGTGGTCATTTGCATTATGGCTCGTGTTGCATCATTAATGCCCGCAAAATAGTTGTTTTGAGCGAAAGCAGGTATCATTATCTCTCGCCCGATGCGTGATGCGTATACATCTGGAATAGCACCCTCAAGACCGTAGCCAACAGCGATATGATACTCTCCGCGTGACTCAGCTGTTTTAGGCTTTACTAGAATCAGAACCCCGTTATCTTTGCCTGCTTGTCCTATACCCCAGCGGTGAGCTAGCTCAGTTGCATACTCAGAGGCATCTGCGCCCTCTAAATCGGCAACGGTAACTACTGCTATTTGAGTGGAGGTAGAATCATCAAAGGCTACAAGACGCGCCTCAAGCGCATTTTCTTGGTCGCTAGATAGAATATCCGCAAAGTCATTGACCAGTCGCTGTGGATTCTGAGCTTCAGGATAGCTCTGCGCCCATGTAGTCGATGCGAATATGAGCAGAGCCCACACTAAAAGTGAAGTTCTAATTGTTGTTCTCATCTGCATTGTCATCTTCATAGGAAATATCATCACTAAGTTCATTTACATCATCGCTTTGGTAGGGGAAATGCTCTTTGAGTTGCGATCCAATACTCTCAATAGCATAGCACAGGCCTTCGGCATTTTTACCTTTTTTGAACATCTCAACCATCTCATTGAGGGTCTCCTGCCAATAGTCTTGACCTACTTTTTGGTCTATGCCCATATCCCCAAGGATAGCGCTCTTGCGATCCTCAGAGGCTACATAGATCAAAATCCCGTTGCGTTGGGCGGTTTTCTCAAGCCCCAGTTGCATAAATAGCTCCTTAGCACGATCCATAGGGTCGCCAGAGCAGTTTTTAGCTATGTGTACTTTTATTTCAGCCGAAGTCTGATTTTCGGCCACACGAATGGCTGCAACGACTCTCTCGCCTTGCTTTTTGCTTAGAAATTTCATTGTAAAATTTTATTGAGATTAAAACTCAACCGCAGGTGCATTTTCAGCGCCCTCAGATGCCTCGAAATAAGCCTTAGCTTCAAAGCCAAACATCGAAGCCATCAAGTTTTTAGGGAAACGGCGGATGGTTGTGTTGTACTCTCTAACAGTGTCGTTGAAGCGCTTGCGCTCTGTAGCAATGCGATTTTCTGTGCCCTCAAGTTGAGCTTGAAGATCAAGGAAGTTTTGGTTAGCCTTCAAATCGGGGTAGCTCTCCGAAACTGCCATCAAACGCGAAAGTGCAGATGAGAGTTCACCCTGAACTTGGTTGAATTTAGCAAGGCTTTGTTCGTTGAGTTGATCTACGTTTAGGGTCACTTTAGTTGCGTTTGCGCGCGCCTCGATAACCGCAGTTAGAGTTTGTGATTCGTGCTCAGCATAGCCCTTCACGGTGCTCACAAGGTTAGGGATAAGGTCGGCACGGCGTTGATATTGGCTCTCAACATTGCTCCATGCGCTGGTTACACCCTCCTCGAGTGTGACCATAGAGTTGTATGAGTTTTTGAAGAAGAAATAGCCCATTAGTACTACTCCGATAATAATTCCCCAAGTGATTAGCTTTTTCATAGTTTTTTTATTGTTTTAGTTTCTAAGGTTACAAAGTTATAATTATTTTTTTAATTTCGACGATTTCAATCGTAGTTTAATAGCGCCAAAGAGGGTGTCAAACTTTAGTTGAAATAAAGCCCTCATCTCGCCAGCCATACACAATCCGCACACAGCACACATCTCTTCGCTTTTTGCAGCACACTCTGCAAAGCGAGTGCCATCGGCCATGATGAAATTAGTCACCCAACAAGCACGCTTGAACTTATTTTGTTTCATTAGACGCAGCCCTGAAGCGGAATTTAGAATAGGATAACCTTGTTTTTTCAATGAAATAATTAGTTCGATGACCTCAGCGCGCTTTTGCCACGGCAAAAAAAGATCTTCGGTACCAGGGTAGGGTGAGTGAAAATTCAGCGATATAGCTTGCAAAGCCGGATTTTGGGCGACCCATTTGATTGTTTGTTCTACGCAGGAATAGTTTTTCGAGTTGATTACCATGTTGGCCGATAGGGCAGGGTGCCCACAGCTTGCAATGTTTTTTTCTAGTTTTTCAAAAGCTCCACGACCTCTGATTTGATCGTGGAACTCTCCTAGTCCATCGAGTGAAACCCACATCGAATCCGCACTATTACCATCAAAGGGTAACTGAGCATTAGTTGTGATAGTGCTACTGTAGAAGCCGATTTTTTTAGCCAAACACACCAAGTCATTGATGTCTTTATCGCCATCTCGCCACAGAAATGGCTCCCCACCCTCAAAATCCACTATTCTCGACCCCAGCCCGTAGCAATATTTTAGTTCCTCTTCGATTTGTTCAAAACTCTTGCTCACGGGGTTCTTATGATTATACACCGCGCAGTGTTTACACGCTAGATTACAGCGATCAGTAATAAAAATCACGCTCTGCAGTGGTCGTTTCACACCGAAGAGTTTTGCTCTCCAGAACCAAAAGGGAAGATAAAAGAATTGTTTCATTAAATTTAGATGGATAGTTTTATTTTAAAGCCATGCCAAGATTGCAACTATCAGTGCAAAAACAGATATAAGATTTCTAGCTAAGTACCATCTTATCATGAACCATTCAATGCCACTTTCTTTGATTGCATCCCACATCTCCATAGGCCCCATTAGTACATTGCGTTTAAATTCTTTTTGAGGGTGGTGAATAAACTGCACCATTAAATAGAAATGATACACTGCCATTGGTAAAACTATTCCTAGAAAACAAAAGCGAAGGGGTAGCGTCCCACTCCAAATACCATAGGCTAGCAAAATAAAGGGCGCAAATAGCATCAAAGCCAATACTGTGAGCATCAACCATGGTTTATTTAGCAAACCAGCGAGTGTTAGTTTTCCTACGCTGCGATCTGGTTCTAAATCCATTATTGAGTGACTGTAGACTATATTTGTTGCTAGAAGTCCCACCGCTATTGAAATCAGTGATAGAGCATGAGAAAATTCACCTGTGGTAGAG
>CAYJLL010000032.1:4466-13270 GCA_964370955.1 uncultured Rikenellaceae bacterium
CCCCAATCATAAGCAGCGGACCAAACATTACTCCAATAACCGCTTCTCCAAGGCCTCTATATCCTAGCTTTAGTGGTTTGCCTGAGTAAGAGTAGCCAATTGCTATACCTAGAGCTGCAATATAGAGGATATTAACTCCTCTAAAGTAACATAAAATCCCCCCAATACTCAGCGCAGCAATTCCAAATCCAATGATAGCTCCAGCGAGTTGCCTCATCGTAGCCTCACCCGAGGTTAAATAGTCACACTTAGCAACGCGCGCGCGAATGCCAGCGGATGCCATCTTCGCTCGAATTGCAGTTCCTTTATATTTGAAATCAAAATAATCGTCAGCCAGATTCATCGAGAGGTGTAGAAGTGCCACACCGACAATTGCCAATACGCCCAACCACCAAACAAATCCATCACTCCAAGAACCTATCGAAAAAGCCACAAAGGCAGGCAAGATACTTTGAGGTAGAGATACATTACGACTGTTTTTATACCAAAATCCGATTCTCATTAAGTGTGCTAGTTTTAACGACTTACAGATCGCACCTTGCGAGCCATTGCACTGGCGAACACAAAGCTCTCTAGTTCGGGGTTGGAGGCATGGAGAATATCATCCTTGCTGCCCTCCCACCATTTGTTGCCTTGGTAGATGAAAGTCACAGTATCGCCAATCTCCATCACCGAGTTCATGTCGTGGGTGTTGACAATCGTGGTAATGTTGTATTCCTGTGTGATTTCTTGAATCAAATTATCGATTACAACCGATGTTTCGGGGTCGAGCCCTGAGTTGGGTTCATCGCAAAACAAATACTTAGGGTTCATTACGATCGCGCGAGCAATAGCCGTACGTTTAACCATTCCACCTGAGATCTCAGAAGGGTAGAGGTGGTTAACATTTTCAAGACGAACACGGTCCAAGCAAAAGTTCACTCTCTCCATTTTCTCCTCCATTGACCAATCTGTGAAAAGATCTAAAGGAAAACGCACGTTTTCCTCCACAGTCGATGCATCCAACAGTGCGCCGCCTTGGAAAATCATTCCTACCTCTTTTCTGATTTGTCGTTTTTCATCTAGCGAGCATTTGTTGAAACAAATGTCGCCATACATGATTCGTCCCGAATTGATCGGGTGTAGTCCAACTAGGGATTTAAGAAGTACAGTTTTACCCGAGCCGCTTTTACCAATAATAAGGTTGGTTTTTCCAGCGAGGAATTTTGCATTTATCCCTTTTAATATTTCTTTGTCTTCGAACGCTTTGCGTACGTCAATTGCCTGTATCATAACTTTTGGTGTGGGGGCTTAGTCAATAAGTAGAAGTTGGGTGAGAATAAGGTTTACGATCAGAATCATAATGCTACTCATCACTACGGCGCGAGTAGATGATTTACCAACCTCAAGAGAGTTGCCCTTAGCATAGTAGCCATAGTAGCCCGAGATTGTTGTGATCACAAAGCCAAAGCAACACGCCTTGATTATCGAATAGTAAACATAGAATAGCTCAACGTAAGAGCGAATACCATTCACATATTCATAGGGAGGAATAAGGCCAGTAATACTAGTGATAACATAGCCACCATAAACTCCAATAATCATACTCATTATAGTTAGAAGCGGAAAGAAAAATACCGCAGCAACCACCTTAGGAAGTATCAAGTAGCGAGCCGAATTTACACCCATAATCTCAAGGGCATCGATCTGCTCGGTGATTCGCATAGAGCCAATCTCTGAGGCTATGTTCGAGCCGACTTTACCCGCAAGTATCAGCGCGACAACCGTAGAGGAGAATTCCAAGACAATACTCTCGCGAGTTGCATAGCCAATAAGATATTGAGGGAGCAAAGGGTTTTCGAGGTTGTTGGCCATTTGGATTACAACTACCGCGCCCATAAAAAACGATATAATCGCTACTATAATAATAGAGTTGATTCCGATGGCGTCCATCTCGTAGATCATCTGGCGGCGAAAGATTGATAATTTTTCTGGGCGACCGAAGACCTTTTTCATCAACATAAGGTACTCGCCAATCTCTTTGAAAGTTTTAAACATTATAAAATATACTTGATCGTAAGAATTGTTCTCAATTGCTAGTTTGTAGGGTTATGCGCAAGTGAGGGGTGATAAGATATACAAGCCCTGGGCGCTAAACCTGCGCAAAGATAGATAAATTTTACGATGATAAAAAAGTAATCCAAATTTTCACTCTCCAGAGGCCAGCTTTGATTTGATATACTTATCTTAATTTATACACTTGTATTTTATTAATGATTACTGATAATGAAGTGTAATAATAAAATTTTTTCATAAAACCAAAAGCTATTAATTTACCCGTCAAATCTTAGTAATCAAATATTCTTTAATACCAGCCCTCATTACCCCTGAGAGAGGTTTTATGCTTATGTTTTTATGTTGGTCTACTGTATCTAACTACGTAAATTTCAGAGTGTTTAAAGTGTTTTTTAACGTGGTTTTCTTTGGTGTAATCCTCCATGTTATCTGCTTGATAAAGCGTTAACCCCTCTTAGGGGGTGCTTAGGTGCGGATTTGCAAGTTAAAATCGTTTGTTTTCTTAAAAAATAAGTTGTTTTTTTGGATGATAGTGGTAAATTTGTTACCTTTGCGTCGATTATATGAAATATGTGTTGAGATATTTCATGAATAACATAATTTAAACATCGTGCAATAATTACGAAATAACGATAGTTTATTATCGTAACGCTAATGTGAAATCACTCAGAACTCAGCATCTGACTTTTAGGCACACAGACAAACCGGTAAAATAATCATATTAATAAATGAAAAAAATTACTTTTAGTCCTTCAAAGTTTTTAACTAGGACATTTATTTTGGCAGCAGCTGCCCTGTTGAGTACAAATGTTAGTGCTCAAAACAATGACGCAGATTATATCTTAGGTCCTAAAATTACTGGTAAGGGTGATATCAAAATGATGTTCCCCCTTAACAAGTATATCCTAGATATTTCATTCAGCAATAACCGTGCCCAAGTGGAGAAACTAGATGGTATTTTTGCCAATGCTGGTTCTCTTTTCGGTTTGGACTCTCTAGTTATTGCATCGGCAGCTTCTGTTGATGGTCCTTATGATAACAACGAAATGCTAGCGCGCAATCGTGCTGAGAGAGTGAAAACTTTCTTGGTTGATCGTTATCCGCAGATCGATCCTAATATGGTAAAGATTAATGATGTTGCAGAGGATTGGACTGGACTGCGTTCAGCAGTGATGGGTGACGATCGTGTGCCTAATCGCACTGACGTTCTTAAGATCATCGATTCGAAAGCAAATCCAAATACAAAAGAAGCTCGCCTTCGTGCTTTGGATGGAGGAACTCCATGGAGATACTTGATTAATTATATCCTTCCACAGCAGCGCTATGGTGCGTCGGTGGTATTCCACTATGATATGGAGAAGATTGCTCGTGCAAAGCGCGACACAATTTATCTTCCAATGCTAATCGTTGATACTATTAAAGTAAGAGAGGGTGTTATTTTCCCAACTCCATATTTTGTGCCTACTGAGCCTTGTGCTACATATAATAAGTTTGCGATCAAAACCAACTTGTTGTACGCTGGTTTGACTTTTACACCAAACCTTGCTTTCGAAATGAAGCTTGCGCCAAAATGGACTTTGGATGTTAGCATGGGTTATAATCCTTGGAATCGCGATGGCAAACCAGGCAACAACAAAAAGATGGCTCACTGGTTGGGTCAGATTGAAGGTCGTTATTTCTTGGATCGTGCAATGTATGGTCACTTCTTCGGAGCGCATGTTCTTGGAGGACAATACAACATCTCTAACTATGACCTTCCATTCAATTTCGGTTCATCTGATTACCGTTACGAAGGATGGGCTGCAGGTGCCGGTCTATCTTATGGATACCAGTGGTGTATCTCAGAACGCTTTGCTCTAGAGGCAACAATTGGAGCTGGCTACGTGTACACAAACTTTGACCAATACACCCACCCACGTTGTGGCTACCTAGTGGATTCAGACCTTGACCACCACTATTTCGGTATCACTCGTGCAGGCGTGTCATTGATGTATAAATTTGGCAAAAACAAACAACGATAACTTTATATATTAACCAACTAAAATTACTTACAAAAAAAAACTAGTATGAGAAAATCTCTTATTATGGCTGCATTTTTTGCAGCAGCAACTCTAAGCTCTTGTAGCAATGGAGCTTTGAACGGAACAGGTGATGAACCTATCACGGGTGAAACCAAAAATACAACTGTAACTATCAAAACCGGTACTTACTCAAAATCATTTGATCCATCTACAGTTGACAGCTCACCAGCGAAATTCAACGATACTGAGGCGCAAACATTTTACGCTTATAACGAGGCTGGCGATGAGGTTGCTGTAGTGAACCAAATATTGACTCTTGAAAAATCTGAGACTGATCACCAAGAGTACTCTGCAACTCTTGCGCTTCCAACCTCAGCAAAGAGCATCAACGTAGTGCTTAATGATGACAACGGTACAACATGGACTGGTGTTGCTTCAACTCGCCAAGGTGGTACTAACAAAATCGCTGTACTTATCGACAAAACATCAGATGACCAAGGAACTATTACTGTTGATCCAGCAGATGCTTCAAAAGGATCAGCTAGCCTAATCCTAGGCCCTGAGATGTCTCGTCTTGAGATGGTGAACGATCTAACTGATGACTTCTTCAACACAACCACTACAGTTGATGTTGTTTATACAGTTCCTACTAGAGCCACAGACACAGAGCCTGATTTTGAAGCGACATATGCGCAAATCGTATCTTTCTATGGTGACCTACAAATTTCTGCTTACTACCTAGATAATATCTTCGTAAACAGAACTAGCACCACTATCGAAGATAACAACACTAACTATGTTGATCCTGCAACTTGGGTTGCTAAATACACCACTTCAAACTGGACAGGATTTAAGAGTGCTACCACCGATGCTACTATCTTTAGTACAACAACTGGTCTAGCATCTGACTTTACAGCTCTAACTGGCGGACAAACTTCAGTAGGTTTCAATATTTTCGATCAAGTGGAAACAGTTCCTACTACTGCAGATGATGCAAAAGCAGCTCACCCTCACTTTATCGTAGAGATCAAGTACTTCCCAGCTACAGAATATAGCTTTGATAAAGATGCAGGAACTCTTCAAGCTACAGCGTGGGGCGAAGTACAGGAAACTGCTTACATCAACCTTGCTGCATTCCAAGATGCAACCCCAGCTTTCGTAGGTTTCGACAGAGGTAACGTTTATCAGTTCAATATCAAAGATGTTCTTTCATTGTTGTTGAAGCAATCAGCTAATACAACCATCACTCCAGAGAATCCAAAACCAGACCCAGAGACTCCTCCAACACCAGACCCAGACCAGAAGTTTAACGTAACTATGACTGTTGACGTTCTTGACTGGCAGGTGACTCCAGTTACTCCAATGCCTTTGTAATTAAAGATTTGAGAGAACAAATAAAATTTTAACCAAAGATTTTTTTAACAAATCAATACTATCCTAAATGGTGTGGAGCGTTAGTACTCTACAATAGTGAGCCACTCACGTTCTACACCATTTTTTATTAAAACAAACCAATGAAAAAGTTTAGAAATATATTTTTATCGCTTGTCGTTAGCTCAACACTAGCATTCAATACCTCATGCGTTAGCGAAACAGGACCAGAATGTGAATATGGGTTTATGATCGACTTGACCTATCACACAATCAACACTCCGCAAACTATGCAGGATCAAGGAGCACAAGTGGTACGTGTGTTTCTTTATAATATCAACGGTCAATACGTTAAAACGCACTCTGTCTCTATCGACGAGCTTGCGAAAACTAACTATCGCATCAATGTGCCTATCGAACAACCAGGAGCTTACCGCTTTGTTGTGCTAGGTGATGCACAAACTGCCTACTATAACATAACTAGTGGCACAATCGAGAGCTATGACGTATCATTGGTACAAACTGCTCAAGACACTCAAATCGAGAATATGTTTGCAACAACCTCAGACTCAGTTACTGTGTTTGATGGAGAGTTTAAACTAGTTGAGAAAGATAGTTTCAAAAACAATAACGAAATCCAGCTTTCAATTGAGGGCGTAGATGGAGTTACTGTTAAAAACATTAAACTTGAAGTTAAGGATCGCAACTACAATCAATTTAACAAGATCACCAGTGGCGACAATATTATATACTCACCTTTTAACGGACTAGAGTTCCCAGACTACACTTTCATGCGTGATACTGTGAAGTTCTCTAAGATGCGCATAATGTCGCTCAGCCAGAATACCTACATATCATTTGACCTTTACCGCGACAATGAGCTATGGTACTCGCAAGAGCCTATGGATATATCGACTTATATCTACGACTATGTGAAAAACTCAGAGCGCTATGCGGAGATTCGCAAAGATGATAACTATCAATACCTATTGGATATTGAGCACACATTCCCTATCACATTCCGCTATAAAGTAGACGAGCCAACAGGAGACATCGAGACTCTAGTGGCAATCTTGATACGCGATTGGGATGTTCATTTTGTGACACCGCTACCTTTGTAAACTAAATTTTAGCCCATCCCCTAACTAAACAAATAATTAATATATGACATATAGTAATAAAATACAAAATATAACAAACTTCAC
The DNA here is from genome assembly GCA_964370955.1 of uncultured Rikenellaceae bacterium. Lineage (GTDB taxonomy): Bacteria > Bacteroidota > Bacteroidia > Bacteroidales > Rikenellaceae > Mucinivorans. The sequence goes on from CAYJLL010000032.1 coordinate 11,119, forward strand.
TCGTATGGTGAGCAAGGTAACCTTGCTCGCTGTGCTAGGTGGAGTTTTGTTTGTCTCGTGCCAAAAGCAAAATTTGCCAGATGGTGGCGAGGACTCTGAACAAGATGGTCGTGTTGTCACTCTCTTTATGACAACAACTTCCGCCGATGAACTAACCCGATCAAACTCTATTGGTCCTGCAACAGAAGATAACGATCCTCTTGCGTTCGATATAAGTAGTGTAATGGTTTTCCCTCTGGATGCCGATGGAAATCCAATCAAAGAGAGTGATGGTGTTACTAACAAAAGTTTCAAGGTATCAATGATACCAGCTTCGCCAGATGAAGTTCTTTTGGACGAAAATGGCGAAATAGTGTCATCTGATGGCCATGAGTACAAAAACTACTATGTCGCTACAATTAAGCTGGATTATGCTATCGAGAAAGTAGCTGTTTATCTAAACTATAATGCGACTTCTACTCCAATGACAGTTAATGATCGTCAGGGAGACTATCTAGCTGAGATTGTACCAGCGGTAGGTCATGCTGATGTCGTTCAAGGTGCATCTTCGTCTAGCTATTATGCTAGCGTGGTTGTTGACCCGCTTATGGCTCGTATTCAGATTGTAAATGATCTGCTTGATGGTGAGATGGGATACTATAATGAAGTGTTAAGTCGTGCTCAGTCGCCAATTGCGAGCCGAGAAGAACTTTATGCGAATAAATACTACCAATTCCTTAGAGGTGAATTAGGAATAGAATTCTGGACGGCGAGTAATGATGGTGATTATGCCTTAAAGCCTCTTTATGATCTATTGCGTATCGAGGGTTTTTATCTAAATAGAACCTATATGGATATTAACGAGGAAGCCTATATTGCTGAGAATCCATCTCCAGCTGTAGCTCCAGTGATTGATGTCACATCATCAAGTTCTTGGCACACTGCTTTTGCAGCTGATGGAGCCAAAAAAGGTCTATTTGCTACTTATGATAGTCCTAATGCTGCATCAAAAACTGCGATTGATGGTGATTATGCATGGAGAATTACTCCTTTTATACATAATTTTCACTACATGATTCAGAGAGGACCATCAAGGTCTTTAAACCCGAATAGCACCGAATTTAATGCGCTGAATAACTATTATTTTTGCAATATTTTGGGTGCAGCAACCTATTTAGGTGAGCTAGGCTCAGATCCCTTTGTTACCAAAGAGTTTTACGCATTTGGCTTTAATTACTCTATTTGGACTGACCCAGATACAGGTGAAACTGTATATGATGATGAAAAAGATCTTAGAGTTCATGAAAATTGGGACTGGCATGTTAATGAGAATCTAAAGAGTAGTTTCTTCCAAAATAGCACCGAGGGTTCTAGTCGTGATGCTGCTCTAGGTTTTAACCTATATGCGCAGGGTAAAGAAACATTAACCAACGAAGAAGCAAGAAATGAGCAACCTCACCTGGTGGTTCAGTTCTCATATTTTGGAAAGTATCATGAAAATATAATCTATGGAGTTGGACAACAAAACTCTATTTCTAGAGCTACATGGTATGATCCAAGTGGTGCGTATAAATACAATCCTGAGAGTGTAGCGACTCTATCGTCAGCGATTGAATTTATGGGAGAGTCCATCAATCAATACTACACTATCACCAAGAAAAATCTAAATCTTGTGGCATTTAAGGATCCTTTAACAGGAACTTATCCTGCTTTTGAGGGAGGATATGTCTACACCATTAAGCTTTCTGATATTATTCGTATGATTCTAGATCCAACTACCGAGGTAACCCCAGAGGGCAACGAGGACCCTCAAGAGATCTTCAGCGAAATTGAAATAAGTGTTGGTCATTGGACTGACCAGCCACTCACACCAGAGCCTGGTGATAAGCCTGTAATCGGAGGTGTTTAGATCCATAAGTACTTGTAATCAAGGTAACCTACTAATAAAGAAACGTATAGTTTTATGATAAAGAACATATTTACATATAGCACTTTGATGCTAGCGGCACTGTTTGTCTCATGTGAGAGAACGGAGCTAAATGAAACACCATCACCCGTAGGTGGTGAACATACAAGATATATAATAGAGACACCAACACCTGCTGGTAATCTAACTCGCTCTATAGGCAATACCGTTGTTGATGGTCAGGAGTATGATATAGACGAATCTGCT
>CAYJLL010000033.1:0-13175 GCA_964370955.1 uncultured Rikenellaceae bacterium
TCAAAATTGGTATTTCTTGGTCGTTCTACGATTAGAATTAATCTAACTCCCCCGACCCCTCCCCCGCCTTAACCCTTCTTATTCCCTGCCCCCCTCCCAATCCTTACCCTTTACTTTAGTTATTGCACTTTGACTTTCCCTTTAACGGGAGAGTTTAAAGACAATATATGTGCGTGTGCTATGAGGCAAACTTAAAACTTTTTAAATGTTACAAAGAAAAAAACGTGTAGTTGCAGTGATATTATCATCGCTGTTTTTCGAACTACTAATCGCATTGTTTGCGATTAACAATCAAGTAAGAGCAACAACATTCGAGTCGCTAAGCCAAATTAAGCCCGCCCCCGTGGCCGATTCAGTGATTCAACCCCCCGCCCCCGAAATCCTAATCTCACAGTATGATCCTATTATTCGTGAGATTGCCCAAAGAGAAGGAATTGACTGGCGATTAATCTCAGCAATTGCCTATGCGGAATCTCGTTTTCAAAGCGAAGTTCGCTCTCATGCAGGTGCGATAGGTCTGATGCAGGTGATGCCACGAGTAGCACGTTCTCAGGGTTATACCGTCGAGCAGGCGCTAAATCCTCAAACCAATGTTGAGATTGCAATCAATGTGATCCGAGCCATTGAAGGGTCGCTTCGTTTGAATGGAGTGAGCGAAAAGGAGCGAGTGAAGATTATTCTTGCTGGCTATAATTCGGGCATAGGCAATCTTCTGAACTCTCGCCGTGCAGCCTACGATGCAGGAGTTAATCACAACTCTTGGGAGCAGCTGAAAGAGTTTGGGCGTGTGAACAACCCCGAGACTCGTGGTTTTGTCGATAAGGTTATTAGTAGATGGGATTATTATTGTACTATCGCATAGTTAAATAAATCTAGTTTATTAACAAAAGAGAGACCATTCACAATGTGAGTGGTCTCTCTTTATTATACACACAAATCCTGTGTGAGAAGACGATGGCAGATTATTCTTCTTGATCCATCGCCTCATAGGCTTTGAGAAGTTTGTCCTGAATGTCGGATGGAACCTGCTCGAAGCTAGCGAAGTTCATTGTGTAGCTTGCGCGGCCACTTGTCATCGAACTCAAGGCTGTAGAATATTTATACAATTCAGCCAGCGGCACTTTTGCATTGAGAGTGTCAAAGCCTTTATCTGAACTCATGCCTTCGATCATCGCACGGCGATTTTGAAGATCACTCATTACATCGCCCATCTTGTCGCTTGGTACCAGAACCTCGACAGAATAGATCGGTTCCATGATCTTTGGACCTGCCTTGCGGAAAGCCTCTTTGAAGGCGTTGCGACCAGCGAGTTTGAAAGATAGTTCGTTTGAGTCTACAGGGTGCATTTTGCCATCATAGACCACAACTCGTATATCTCTCGCAAGCGAACCTGTGAGCGGTCCTTCTTCCATTTTTTCCATTATACCCTTGAGGATTGCAGGCAAGAAGCGAGCGTCGATAGCTCCACCCACGATAGCCGAGCAGAATACTAGTTTTCCACCCCACTCCAAGTCATGCTCCTCGACATTCTTGATGTTTAGTTGCACATCTCGTCCGTCAATTTTGTATTTCCCTGGCGCTGGGCAGCCCTCATAGTAGGGTTCGATCACAATGTGCACTTCGCCAAACTGACCCGATCCACCAGATTGTTTCTTATGGCGATAGTCTGCCGCGGCGACCTTGGTGATGGTCTCACGATATGAGATGCGAGGTTCGCTTAGTTCAACCTCGATTTTGTTTTGTTCGGCGAGTTGTTTTTTGAGAATATTAATCTGATGTTCCCCTTGTCCTTGGATAACAGTTTGTTTGAGTTCACGAGAATACTCAACAATGATTGATGGGTCGTCAATGGCAGCACGATGCAGCAATTCGCCCAATTTCTCATCATCAGCAGCGAGTTTGGCTTTGATTGCTGTGCGGAATTTTGGTGGCGGGAATCCAATTAGGTTCACCTGCCATGAAGCGCCTGCTCCGCAGAGTGTGTGATTTACACGGGTAGATTTAAGCTTCATCGTACACCCAATGTCTCCAGCCGATAGTTCGCTCACTTTAGTTCGGTTGCGACCTGCCACGGAGAATAGTTGAGAAATTTTTTCTTTTGCACCAGTTACTTGGTTTACAAGCTCCATGCCCTCGGTTAGCTTTCCGCTGACAACCCTGAAATAGGCTACCTCGCCCACGTGTTGTTCAAGGGAGGTCTTAAATACAAACACAGATGTGGGTTTTGAAGAGTCCGCAGCGATGTCTGTACCATCCTGAAGGCGGAAGTTTGGCGCATCCACTGGCGAAGGTGCTACATTGATGATAAACTCCATCAAACGCTTAGTACCAATGTCATTCTTAGCCGATAGACAAAAAACAGGAACCAAATCACGCTTGGCAAGACCAATTTTCAATCCTTGGCGCATCTCATCTTGTGTGAGGTTGCCTTTGTCGAAATACATTTCCATCAGAGCCTCGTCGTTCTCGGCTGCTGCCTCCACCAAGGTATTATGGAGTTCTGAAGCACGCTCAAGTTCGTTCTCTGGGATTTCTAGCTCCTCGCGCTCACCGGTGTCGCCTTTAAAGCGATACATCTTCATCATCAGAACATCGATGTAGCTATCAAAGCTCTCTCCAGGGTTCAGTGGATATTGCACCAATACGGGCTTAGCCTGTGAGGCTGCAAAAATAGAGTCAACGGTCGCCTCCCACGATGCTTTTTCGTGGTCTAGTTGATTGACTGCAATAATAACAGGTTTTTCGTGGCGGCGAGCATAGCGAGCCTGAATCTCAGTGCCCACCTCAAAGCCGTTTTGTGCATTGATGACCAATACTCCAATATCGGCAACTTTAAAACTACTATAAATCGTACCACAGAAATCGTCCGAACCTGGGGTGTCGATAATATTTAGCTTCGCTCCCATATATTCGGTGTAGATCAGAGTCGAGAAAAGCGAACGCTTGTATTGATGCTCTAGATCTGTATAGTCCGACAGGGTGCTTTCTTTGTCGATCGACCCTCGCCTTTCGATCACCTTACCTTCATAGGCAAGAGCTTCGGCGAGGGTCGTTTTCCCGCTGCCCGAGTGACCCAGCAGCACAATATTCCTTAGTTCGGAGGTTGTGTAATTCTTCATAGTTGTTAATTAAAATTTGAGTTTGATGTTTGTTTTAAAAGCTGGGCTCGGTTCTTGCGGCCAAAGAGTGGCAGGATTGAGCTTTGCTAGTATCAAAGTTACAAATTTTTAATCAACTTCCAAATTATCACTGCTAAATTTTAGTAATTATTTGTGATTGCGCTTGTGTTGTTTTTGAAATGGCGACTTTAAGCAGTCTGTTTGTTGCGTGGAGGTGTCAGGTGAAAAGAAAAAAATTAAAAAAAAAGAGCGTCTCTATTTAATTTTTCGATACTTTCGGGATAGTGGTGCGCTAGCGAAAATATAAATATGGTAGAGAAGGGTTGGAAACAATTTGTAGTGCTTACGCATTATGGTGAATCGTTCTTTTAGGCTCGCCTTGCGGTTGATGGTTGATATTCCGCCCTCGGCAAACTTACATAGAATCTCACCTGTGTTGCAGATGTTTTTGCTGCGTTTGAGAATCTCAATAACCCAATCAATATCAGCGGCGAAGCGGTAGGAGGTGTCATAAAGAGGGGCTATCTCTTTTTTGGCAATAAATCCTTGGTGACACACCACCATACCCTTCCAGAGCGAACGCCAAGATAATGAGCGAGGTAGCTTCTTCTTGCGCAAACCTAGCACTTCGCCATTTTCACTAGTTATCATCGCCTCTCCAAAATACACATCGGCTAGTGGCTCCTTTGCCTCAGAAAATACTCTATCGAGCACTCCCTCATCATAGGGTAAGTCGCCAGCGTTGATAAACCACAGATAATCCCCCGTAGCCGCGCGAATACCTTTGTTCATGGCGTCATACAGCCCTCGGTCTGGCTCGCTCACCCAGTAACCCAAAGCGTCAGAGTGTCGAGCGATAATCTCGGGGGTAGAATCCGTAGAATTACCATCAATTACAATGAGTTCTGTGTTGGGGTAAGTGAGTCTTTTTAAGGCGTTTAGAGTGAGTTCTAGTGCCTGGGGTGCATTGCGAACAACGGTTATTATCGAGATTTTTGCTTTCATTGTGTAGTATTTCTGCTCAAAAATAATTAATTTTGGACAATATTTACTTATACGGGGGTGTTTTTTTAAAATATCCATATTAAAATTTATAAATCAATGAGCCCACTTAAAAGAGCATTTAATATACTTTTGATTGTTACCACAACCTTGCTGCTAGGTGTTATTCTAGGAATTAACTATAATCGTTTTGTTTCGGGTTCGCCCTATTCGCAATCAGCCTCTGAGGATAAATTGCAATATACGCTGGATATTCTCCAGAGTCGCTATGTTGATTCTTTGAGTCGTGACTCGTTGATCGAAAAATTAATCCCAAAGCTGCTTTTAGAGCTCGACCCACACTCTGAGTATATTCCCTCGAAGAACATGGATGCTGTTAGCGAGCAACTCTCGGGCGAGTTTGAGGGCATAGGCGTGATGTTTAATATGTTCACCGATACTGCCGTTATCACCAATGTGATCTCAGGTGGTCCAAGTGCAAAAGCAGGTGTGATGGCAGGCGATAAAATCATAACCATCAACGATACTTTGGTTGCAGGTATCAAATTCGATACGGACTCGCTAGTTGGAAGATTGCGAGGCAAACGAGGCACAATAGTAAATATTGGGGTAGAACGAGGCAAACTAACAAAGCTTATTCCTATCACCATAGAGCGAGACAAAATCCCCGTGCATAGCGTGGAGGCAAGTTTTATGATAGAGGATAGCGTTGGGTATTTGAACATAACTAAGTTTGCAGCAACAACCCATGATGAGTTCAAAAAAGCTATAAATCAACTAAAAACCCAAGGGCTTAAGAGTGTGGTTATCGACCTGCGTGATAATGGAGGGGGGTACCTCGATCAAGCTATTTATATGGCAAATGAATTTTTGCAGCAAGGCCAAGGCATTGTTTATACTCAAGGAGCAAAACTACCTCGCAGTGAACAAAAAGCCGACGGTCATGGCGAATATAAAGATCTAGATGTTGTGATTTTGATGGGGCCTCAGAGCGCCTCTGCATCCGAAGTTTTTGCAGGTGCACTTCAGGATAACGACCGTGCAACTGTGGTGGGACTGCGCAGCTTTGGAAAAGGCTTGATCCAAGAGCAGTTTGGTTATACCGATAATGCAGCGGTTCGTATCACCATCGCCCACTACTACACCCCACTAGGTCGCTCTATTCAAAAACCCTACACCTTGGGTAAGAAAGCTGACTATCAGATGGAAATCATACAAAGACTCTCGAGTGCTGAGCTTTTTAGTGCCGATAGCATGAAGATAGACTCGACAGATCGTTATGTGACAGCCAAGGGCAAGGTACTCTATGGAGGAGGTGGTATTGCACCAGATGTGTTTGTTCCTATGGACACAACTTCTGTATCGCCTTATTTTGCATCGCTGGTTGGAGGTAACTATATCTTTAGATATGCCACTAAATACACGGAAGATCACCGAGCGGAGCTAAATCGAGTGAAAAGCTTCAAAGATTTTGAGAGTGTTGTAACCGACAACTACCTCTTGAGCGGCTTCCTTCGATGGGCTAAAGCCAATGGCGCTAAATCGCCAAGCTCGAAAGAACTATCAGATAGCCGTGAGATTATCCTAAGCCAGCTCCGTGGATATATTGGCCGCAACACAGAGCTCTCAGAGAATGCAGCAATCTACTACTTCTACCCCTTGGACAAAACCATGCAAAAGGGGGTTGAGGTTCTAAGGTAGAGGTTTTGGATCTCAAAAGAAAACCAAAAAAGGGTTAAACTATTACGGTGAGTTTAACCCTTTTTTGGTACAATTAAAATTACTTTCTTATTTGAGTGAGTACGAAATTTACTAGTAGTGCCGAGATCATACCAAAGAGAGCAATGCCGCCAATAGAAACACCAATTGCAATCAGACGGCCAATACCAGTGATGGGGTAGAGGTCGCCATAACCTATGGTCGATATAGTACAATAGGTCCACCACACAGCGTCGGATGCTGAGTCGATATTGCCACCAGCTGGGCGTTCGACCATCAACATCAAAATGGGGCTAATTATCATTAGCACAACAAAAATCACCGAACCGATAACTTTTAGCATTTGAGCTCGATTTACTCTAGATATACCTCGTATGCGATCAAGCGAGGTGAATAGCTTCATTAGGCGGAAGATACGCATAAACTGCATAATCTTCAAGAATCCGACATAATGGAATACCTCTACGATGGGTAGACTCACAATGAAGTCGAGAGAATTACGGAATGCAAATCTCTTGCGATCCTCGCTTTGAAAAAACCTGACAAACCAATCGAATAAAAAGTACACACATGCACATATATCATAGTACAGTAGGAGCTTTTTTAGTTCAGCATCCAGATTCCCGAACACCAGCATACAATAAGAGACAATCACGTAGACAATCAGAATCGACACCAAGGTGTCGGAGACTATATTGCTTTGTACTGCTTTTTGTTGTGAGCTCTGGGGTTTTTGGGGAATGTTGATGTGGTTTATCATATAGTATTTTTAAATAGGTTTTTATGCGATAGTTGTAGTTTGATTTAAGGGAGTTTTTGCTCTGCGACACGCTGGGCGAAAGAGCGATAAATCATTCCCCATCCCTGGACCATGTAGACCCAATGGAGAATCAGTAGCACTAGAGATGCAATACTTCCAATCACAGGGAATGCCGAAATTACACTTAAAATAATCAGCATCAAAAAGCCCCAGAACAGTTTGTTTGCACCTCGGCGAGCGAGCTCATCAAAACATGCTGAGTTTTTCAATTGACTATAACCCAGGGCCTGGAACACCATAGCCACTATGCCTGCTCCTAGGATAAAAAAAGAATAAGACATCCACATTACAATTGGCAACCTTGGAAGCAATGTTGAGGTGAATGCCCACGAGATTATGCAAAAAAGGAAAGTTGCTACAATAGCTGTTAAGACCAGCGTGCCTATTCCAATTTGTCGAACTGCAGTTGCTCCATTTGGGTCGAGAAACTTAGCAAGCCCTCGAAGGCCGATGTAATATACAATCAGCGCAATGAATAAAATAACAGACGAAATACCCAGTACTATAGTTCCAATGAAAGACCACGTGCCGAGGACTGTAGCTGCAAGTGCAGAGCTGATTTTGAGAAGGCTCTCTGAATTAAATTCAAGATTACTCCATTGTTCGAATACTCCAGTGTTGATAAGGGTTGTTATTAGCCACAGTATAAGCAAAAAACTTGCAAGCATGGTAATAATAGAGCCAATGATATTTAGGCTCACTCCTATGCGAATAGTCGAAAGAGAGGACAGAATATTTTTCATGGAGCAAATTATTTGGAGTTATTCTAACAAATTTAGAATATTTTAGCGAGAAAACAAAATATTTCTCCACCCAAAATTGGCTCTTAAATAAAAAACCTTGCCTGATTCCTCGTGTATTACACAATGTTATAGAGGGTCAACGTCCACCACCACTGAAACATTAGAATGTCGTTGGCGGAATTCTTTTACGCTCTGATAGATAAAACTCTTGCTGGTGATGAGCGAGTGATCGCGCTCCAGTCTCACCATAATCTCAAGCAAGAAATGATCGTGAGTGCGATCAACAGCAGGCTCATAGGGTGGCGAAGATTTGCTGCCTAGCGCCCCCGAGAGTGTTGCGTCGAGCTCCATGGCTGCATTGAAAAGCTGTGCTCGACTTTTGGCTCTAAGTCTCAATAAAACCAGTCGAGAAATGGGAGGGTAGCGTAAGGCTAGTCGTTCTTTGAGTTGTGGAATGTAGAATAACTCAGTCACTAGATTCCACTCTAAGGCTTTAAGAACAGGGTTTTGAGTGTTCCAGCTCTGCATGATCATTTCGCCAGTTGCCTCTATCATCCCACGCATACCAATCAAAGAGGCTATCGCACGCTCGGAGGTTCTAAAGTCGATAGAAAGAAATAGATTATCTGCATTAACCACTACCCCTAGTGCAAATTTTTCTTTTTGAAGCGCCCTCAGTGCTAGCTGAGTTCCTACAATAATATCGCCCTGAATTTTTTGACCTGCTCTTTTGGGCAGAGTGTCCGAATCCACGATCGTGATACTTGCTGTGGGGAAAACGCCCGAGAGCTCCTCTCTGACTCTCTCTGTCCCCATCCCCTGAGAGGATAGATTATGGCTAGAACAGCTAGGGCAGGCGGGGGTGATGGGTTGAGAGTATCCGCAGTAGTGACACTTGAGGGTTCTATCGCTTAGGTGTACGCTCATCGAAACGTTACACCTTGGGCAGTAGAAGGTGTAACCGCAGTCACCACACACCATTGCGCCTGCATATCCTCGTCTGTTTTGCAGGATAAACACTCTTTTACCCTCCTCTAGCGAATCACTCATGCGAGATAGCATGTATTTTGAGAATATCTGTGATTTTCCTTTCTCGAGGAGTTTTACTTCAATCTCGCTGGGTGTGCCAACATCGATCTTAGTCCAAAGTCCTTGATGGCACTTCCAGAATGCCTCGAGCGAGGGGGCTGTGGTGCTTAGAATCATACGTGAGTGGCTGAGTTGTGCCACTTTCAAAGCAACATCGCGCGCGTTGAGGCGAGGCTCTCGTTGGTTTTCCTTGTGTCCGTAGTCATTCTCGGCCATCACCACAATTAGTCCTAGATTCTCCAAGGGCAACATCAACGAAGTGCGAGTGCCCACCACCACATCCACGCTGTGGCTGTGTTCTAGAAGGCGGAAATAGTTTTGATTGCGCCTAGATTGGCTGATTTCTGTGTGATGTTCGACCACTTGGAAATTTTCGCTGAGTTTTTCTGCAAACATTGATGCACTGAAAGAGTCAGGACTCAATACTAAAGATAGTTTCCCCTGCGAACTGCAAATAGCTATTTGGCGAGCAATGACTTTTTCTAACAAGTCGTTGTCTCGATTATAGAGCAATACGGGTTGTTGTGTGGTTTCAATCTTTTCGCAGATAGACTTTTCCTCCGTTTTGTAATGCTCAAGGGTGCGCGCAACTCGTGGTTGATAGCGTTTTCGAGGTAGTTCTATTTCTTTGATAATGCCTTCCGCCACGAGTTGCTTTAGCCCTGTGGGGGAAGTGCCGTTTGCCGCAAGTTCTCTGTGGGTGAGGGTTCTGTCTTGGTTGAAAAGATCTATCAACCCGAGAAATTTATTTAGAGCTCCCGTTGCAGCTTTACGTTTTTTAAGGCTCTCGTACACACCTTTGAGATCTTCACCGACCATTAATTGATAGGCCTTTTGGGTGGGGACTTTGTATGTCCCGCTGCGTATAGAGGTAGGGAGGAAGTGCTTGAAAACCTGCCCTACGGGGGTCATGTAGTAGATGGAAAGCCAGCGTAGGAGCTGAATTTGAGTGGAAGTAAGAATTGCTTGCTCATCAAGAGTTGAGGTGATTTCACGAACCGTGATCCCCTCCATTTCTCTTTGATGAACCTCCACCACTATGCCTACCTGAGTACTGTTTTTCAGAGGCACACTCACTCGAGTTCCAAGCTTAGGAGGCGCTCCCTTGCCCGAAAAACTATAGGTGAAAGTCTCGCCCGAAAACGCAAGCGGTAGTATGATTTCCAGATAATACATAGCCGTAAAATTACTATTTTTTGCTGGGTTTGACAAAATTTTCCGCCAAAATTACTACCTTTGGAACTATGGAAAAGAATTTTAAAGAGATACTAGAGACCATCGAGGCCTTTGTTTTCGATGTTGATGGAGTTTTCACCGACGGCACAATCACCCTCCATCCCGATGGTGATTTCTCTCGCCGCTATAACGTAAAAGACGGCCTGGCTGTTGTGCATGCAGTCTCGAAAGGCTACCCAATAGCCATTATTTCGGGTGGCAAGGGCGCCGAATTGCAAAAACGCATGGAGAGCCTAGGGATCAAGCATATTTATCTGAATCGCCAAACTAAAGTCGAGGCGTTGGAAGATTTCTCTAGGGTGTCGGGGATTCCGCTCTCTGGGATGATATACACGGGTGATGATTATCCCGATTTGGCACCTATGTCTATGGTGCGTCTTGGGGTTGCTCCTGCCGATGCTGCCTATGCAGTCCAAGAGCAGGCTCACTATACATCTGCCTATGGCGGTGGAAAAGGTTGTGTGAGAGACGTAATCGAACAGGTGTTGCGAGCTCGAGGCGATTGGTTTTCGCAGAAGTAATCAAAACTAAAACAACAACAAATGCAGACTTTTCTAGGGGAAGTAGCCGCGGATTTATATCTCAAGCACGGCGAGAAGATCAGCGAACTGACAGTGGTTTTCCCAAATAGGCGAGCCACAAGGTTTTTCGCGTTGGAGTTAGCGAAGATTATTTCTCGCCCAATATTCCAACCCACTTTTGCCTCTATCGATGATTTGGTTCAGCAAAAAACAGGGCTGATCTTAGCGCACGAGCTTACCCTTATTGCACGTTTGTGGTCGCTCTACAACGAGCATATAGTGGACTCTCAAGAGAGCTTTGATGCTTTCTATAGCTGGGGTAAGATGCTGTTGGTGGACTTTGACACCATCGATAAGTATATGATAGACCCTCAGAAGTTGTATGCCAATATGGATGAGCTCAGAGAGATGGAAGACCTCCTTGGCGAGGAGTACCCCGAGAGAGAATTGGTTGCTAGGTTTTGGGCGAATATCCAAAAATCGAAACAGAGCAACTCGAAGCATTTTGCATCTTTTCAAAATATCTGGGATCGCCTCAGTGGGCTTTACCAACACTACACAAACTCTCTGAAAGAGGAAGGTTTGGCATATAGTGGCATGGTGTACCGTGAGGCTGCCACGGCTTTTTCTCAAGAACTTAAAGGGCAGACCCAAAGCGATACACACTATGTGTTTGTGGGCTTTAATGCTCTGAATCGCTGCGAGCAAACCATCCTAGATGTACTAAAACAGCAGGGTAGGGCTAGCTTTTATTTTGATAGTGATAGTTATTTCTATGACAACGAGCACCAAGAAGCTGGACTTTTTTTGAGAGAGAATGTTAGAGATCTCTCTGTCGAATATGATGCTCCAAGCAATTTCAAAAAATCTAAAAATATTGAGGTGATAGCCTCGCCCAACGACATTATGCAGTGTGGTGCGTTGTCTGTTGTTCTAAGAGAAACCCTAGAGCGCCAGGGCTACCTCTCTCACGAGACTGCGGTGATTCTAACCGACGAATCACTGCTGCCCATCGCCCTGCATAACATCCCTGATGAAATCCCCCAAATTAATGTTACCATGGGAGCTCCTCTGGTGCAGAGTGCCCCTTATTTGTTTTTCCAAAGGGTCAGCTCGCTCGAAATGCGCCGCAAAGATCAGGGCTATTATTATCAGGATGTTTTGCTGTGTTTGGGACATAGTTATATAAATAGCGAGCGTGTGCGTAAGTTACTATCAAATCTCAGAGATCGCCAACAGCTCTATATCCCTAGTTCTAGATTACTGGGAGAGTTGCCCGAGAATTTTGCACATCTCTTCACCCCAGAGCCTATGGGAGCTGGAGATCTGGTTGATTATTACATAGGAGTTTTAGAGCAATTCGTAATGCCAGCTATGAGTAGCAACGGTTCGCAGGGCGATCAAAGCGAATATGCGCTGATGATGGTTGAGAATCTTAGGCGAATGGCGGATATTCTTACTCAGAGCGGAGTTGAGGTTTCTAGGGGTTTGTTACACAGTCTTTTGAAGAAAATTAATACAGATTCTCGCATCCCCTATGATGGTGATCCGCTTCAGGGACTACAAGTTATGGGAATTTTGGAGAGCAGGTGTTTGGATTTTAAAAATGTGATTATGCTCTCGCTCTCAGACGAAAACTTTCCAGGGGTTTCACCCTCACCAAGTTTTATTCCGATGAACCTGCGTCAGGGGTTTTCGCTACCCACCCAGCGTGAAGTTGGGGCTATGTGGTCCTATTATTTTTACCGTTTGATTCAGCGCACAGAAAATCTCACACTGATTTATAGCACCTCCCAAAGAGGTAGTGCTACGGGCGAGCAGAGTCGTTTTATCTCGCAACTTGAATATGAATCCCCCCATAGTCTGCATTATCGTAATGTGGATCTTAGTGTGCAGTCACGAGCTGCAGCTCGAACCATAGTGGTTGAAAAAACGCCTCAAATGCTGCAAGTTTTAAGGGATAGAATCTATTCTCCCTCGGCTTTAAGAGTCTATATCAACTGTCCTTTGCAGTTCTATTTCCAAAGAGTTGCAAGGATAAAAGTACAAGAGGATGTCAGCGGAGAGATCGAAGCAAACCAAAGTGGATCTATCCTCCACCGCGCCATAGAGGAGCTCTACAGAGGGCTGCTTGGCAAGAGAGTTACTCCACAAATATTCTCTCAGATAGCTCAAGACCAAAACGCCATACACGCAGCAATCACTCTTGCCATAGAGGAGGTCTTAGGTGAGCGCAGTTCAGCTCCCGAGCAGCAGGTGAGTTTGGCTCATTTACGTCGTTTGCTTTATGGTCAGATTCAAACAATTTTGAGTGTAGATGCCGCCGATCAAGAGTTAGGCAATATTGAGAAATTAGAAGAAAAACTATCGCTGAGCATACCCCTAGGTGATAGTGTGATTAAAATTGCGGGTATAGCCGATAGGATAGATCGCCTTGCAAATGGTCAGTTGAGGATTTTGGACTACAAGAGTGGAGATATGGAGCATAAGTTTTCAGGTCTTCAATCTTTGTTCACCAATTGCAGTGATGATGGGAAATATCAAGCCCCCAATGCTAATGCACTTCAAGGTCTGATTTATTCGCTAGCACTCGCAGGTGAAGCTGCCGTTGGTGTCTATTCGCTCAAGCGATTTGGTAATAACGAACAAACGGTCTAGCTCTTCGATAAAGAGGTAGACCGCGATGTGATGAATCTTGATGATGATTATGCTGGGGAGTTAAAAGGCTTGCTTTCGGGGCTGTTTTCGGAGATGTTTGACCCGCAAACTCCATTCAAGCAAAGTCCTTTTGAGCAATCTTGTAAATATTGCGATTATAGTTCTATATGCTCTCGCTCGAAAGGCGATGAGTAATTCTAGTTTTTGAATCCAAATTTTCCATTGGTATTTTTCCATTGCTCTTGCTCTGGAATAAGCTCAGTCAAAC
>CAYJLL010000034.1:0-944 GCA_964370955.1 uncultured Rikenellaceae bacterium
TGTGCCAATAAAGCATCCTTTGATAGAACTCCATCAATTGAGCAAAGGCTCTTTGTCGGCTATGCTCATTTTTGAGTGATTCTAGTATATCCTTTTCGTTCATTTTTTTGTTGTGGATGCTCTTTATCAATGCAATACTTCACGCTTACACACTAATAGAACACGATTAAATCAAAAAGTTAAATCTCAAAAAAAAATATTTTTTCTCGTTTAACTTCCTCTATCTTTTGATCTCTAAAAGTTCAGACCAAGCAAAGATACGAAATTTGCTAACAATCCAAAAAATCGAATAACCATTTAAAAACAAAAAAATCATGAAACTACTAAAAAAATCAATCCTAACCCTAGCTCTAATCACACTAACAGCAACAGCACTAGCTCAAGGCCCTCGCGGTGGAGGCCGTGGCGGTAGAGGCGGTCGTGGCTCTGAGCAGCGCGAACAAGTTACACCTGAGCAATCAGCAAGAAAAATGACTAATCGTATGGCAGATTCTCTGAATCTATCTGATGGTCAGAAAGATAAAGTTTACCAATTGAATCTTGAGTTTGCCAAAAAACAAGACGAAATGCGTGAAAGTATGCGCACTCAAACCAGCGAGGATCGCCAAGCAAAAATGGAAGAAATGCGCACTGAGATGGAAGAACTAAACAAGGAAAGAACCGCGGCTCTTTCTATGGTACTAACCCCCGAACAACAAAAAGCTTATGCTAAGATGATGGAGGAAAGCAAAAAGAAACAAGAGGAGCGAAAAGAGAATCGAGACGAACGCAAACGCGAGTAACACTAAAGGCCGCATCTTAATGAAGCGCTCGTGAGGCGTAAAAAATAAGACTATAAAAATTAAAAAGAGCGAGAGGCGAAATCCTCTCGCTTAATTTAAAAGAAAAACAGAAACATTACTTTTATGAAACTATTAAAGAAATCCATCCTAGTATTTGCGCTT
>CAYJLL010000034.1:954-8516 GCA_964370955.1 uncultured Rikenellaceae bacterium
CTTTTTTCCCTTACAACAATAAGCGCTCTAGCAAATAATCCACGTCCAGCTGAAAGGCCAAGCCAAATCAAACAAAGTGCAATGAGCGAATTCTCAGCGCGATTAATGACCAATGCAATGTCTGACAGCCTAGATCTTTCGGCCAATCAAATCGAGAAAGTCTATCTTCTGAACTATGAATTTGCTCAAAAGCAAAACAACTATCAGAGAGAACTAAGATCCATACCCTTCCACAGGGTTAGAGAGATGGGCGAAGAGATACAAATCGACATCGAAGAAATGATCCTAGACAAGACATTTGCAATGAGCATGATCCTTAATGACGAGCAACTACAAAGCTACACCCAGATGCAACAAGAGATGATCTCGCAGATCAGAACCCACAGAAGAAGATAACCATTCTGCCACATATATCAAAGCGGGAGTGAAACACATAGGTTCCACTCCCGCTTTGTTGTATTACTCTATTTAAATTATTAGAGTATATTTTTTTAAGGTAAGATTATTCTTCGTCATCGTTACCACCACGCAATGCATAGAAAGCAACAAGAGCGCCGAATACTGCCAATACTACTAGTTTACCACCGATTTTATTCCAAAACGAAAGTGATGGTTCAGCAGAAAATTCACCAGGAATATCGAACTCCTCGACCATATAAGCAAGTTCATCTGGCGTAAACTCTAGGCTAGTGATAGTTGTGCTAGTCTCAGAGTAAAGAGCGTAGGTTGGCTCTTGACCATAGTTCCAAATAGGTACCCCAAGAATAGAGAATTGCTCGAAAACAATACCAAAGTCGGTGTAGGTTTGAGAATCTCCCTCAACCTCAACAGGCTCTGCAAATTTGTGAAGGCTCTGAGTTGTTGGACCTGTGCTGTAAACGATTGCACCACGGCGGGCATGAACGGTTTGGCTCTGAAACAACATAAAGATTGTCAAAAGAGCAGATAGAGTTAAAAACTTTTTCATTCTTTTTTTGTTTAAGTTCTATAATTATAAATAAATTTGTCTGGGTTTGCTGTCGATAAGCAACCAAAATTTTGCACAAATGTAATACTTTTTTTCCAAATAAGGAAGTGCGCACTTCCTTATTTTTTTTAGAATCATATTTTCTTTATCTTTGAACTGCCAAAAAAGCAAGCCTCAAACAAGCACAAAGAGATGACTACAAACAACATAAACCCCACCAAAACGCGACGCAATCGTCACCAAATTTACTCGGACGTAATGAACGTACTTGAAGAACTGATCCAAGAGAATGGCTTCGAGAATCTTTCTATTCAAGAGGTGTGTAGAAAAGCTAATCTAACCTACAACACATTTTACCGTAATTTCTCAACACTCGACAATCTCTTGGATCAGTTTATCAACCAATATGATTTTTGGTTGAACAAGTCTTTGAGTAAAGAACAACTCGAACAACTCGGTGGTGAGAATTTTCTTTTGCTGATGTTTGAAAAACTTTACACCGATCTTCAAGAGAATCAAGTGATGCAGAAACTTCTGGTGTGGGGGCTAAGTGGCCAGAGCGATATACCGCTTGCCTATTCACAATTACGCGAAGAAAAATCGCACGCGTTTATCGAATATTACAGCAAACAAGGAGAGGAACTTTTCATTGACATGCAAGCATTTATTGCGCTTATGATCTCGGGAGTCTACTACATGACTCTATTTAGTAACAACAAGATTACAACTTTCATGGGGCTAAATTTTGCAGAAGAAGAAAACAAACAACGACTCATTGAAGTTGTAAAGCAACTTATCAAAATTTTCTACAACAATGCCCAACAAGCAAAAAAACTCCTCAAGCTGCAAGAGAAAATGCGCCAAGACGGGCTCTCTCAAGAGCAAATTAATAGATACTTAGAAGTTTTAAAGGGCTAACCTTTTATGTTGGGACAATTTTATTTAGCAGTGATCTATTACAACTCTCTAAAGTAAAATAATTTTATGATGGATGTTTGTAATTTTTATTACTTATTTTCGTTAAAGATACAACTGGTTCACCTTATTTAAACAATATATGAAGAAGCTTTTAATCTCATTAATACTCTCTCTGGCAGCCCTACAATCGTTTGCTCAATCCCAACGCATGATAGTCTACGGCCCTGCACCTTGGTTCGCATTCGACCCTCTCTCAAACCACTACCAAAAGGGCTCACTAGCCCAAATTTGGAGCTATGGCGAGGCATGGAAAGAGGAGTTAGGCGAAGAAAATTTCTTTTTAATGCCTCATCCTGATTTTTACAAGCAAATGCCCCTTGGCTACAAAGCCTACATTGCCGCTAGCGGCGATTCGACTCTGCTCCATAAAATCGAAAACTATATGGGAGTAGATCCCACTGCGGCAGAGAGTTTTCAGCTCTCAAACCACCTTCCCGATTCGCTCAAGCAAGGAGAGATATTGGTGATCGATAAAACTGATTTTTTTGGTGATGTATCCTTCGAGACTAAGGTGGTTGATATATCTGAGTTCCCTCTCTCACGGGGATTTATGGAGCACTTCGATGATGACATTCAAAAGGTTCGATTGCGTTTTGCTAGCCCCATCGCTACGCTCGACACTGTGTTCTCAACCCGTGATTGTTACTTTGGCCCCTCTCACCTCTCTGGGGTTTTCCATAGCTACCAAATGGAGCGTAGTGGTGCAGATTTTTCACTGTTTGCCCCTGCTCGCTTCGACGCTAAATGGGATGCAGGAGAACTCTATATAAAAGATGTGTACCGAATGTTGGGCTACGACAATGAACTAATGGTGGTGGAGTGTTCGGGAGCGCAACTATTGGAGTTTTTGGAGGAGGTCTACTATGGGCGCTACTACAATGTAAAAAGAGCCTCAGACGATATGGTTCGCACCAAAACGCCTTATTTTTTCCACGAATCGCTCGCAGGGAGCCCCTATATGGTCAACCTAAGCAAGGGTAAAGGAGAGCGCATCGAAAATCATAACATAGAACCTGACAAAAAATACAGCGTGGCAATAAATTCTTTCCGAGCTAAATGGTTCTCGGGCAAAGGCTGTGCTGGTGAATCTCTGGGGGACTACCGATTGGAATTTTTGAAATGGCTCGCAGGAGCGAGAAATCTAGATGGCATGGAGAACCTTGAACAGTGGCGTACTTTGCCTGAGGCGCTATGCCAACAGATTGAAGAGCGAGAGAGGAAAACAATTTTTGAATAGCCTCGCAATTTTTTGAAATTTTACCTACCTTTGTGGCAATTATACCCCCTAAAACTCAAAGCTCAAATTCAGCCATAAAGCCACTAAATGAACCAACATAAAATAAAGCGACGTTTCCAACGATGGGTTGTCACAGCATCCATAGCCCTGATGGTGGGAAAGTTTGTGGCCTATTGGATTACCAACTCTGTAGGTATCCTCACTGATGCAGCCGAGAGTATAGTGAATGTTGTGGCGGGTGTGATGAGCCTTATGGCGCTGAGGTGGTCGGCTAAACCTCGTGATCGCAAACACCCCTTTGGCAGAGGCAAAATCGAATTGATCTCGGCCTCGATCGAAGGTGTAATGATAGCCATGGCTGGCGGATTTATCATATGGGAGGGGGTGCTAAGGCTTAGTGACCCTGCGCAAATCAAGAGCCTCGATATTGGTATTGTAGTGGTGGCGGTAGCTGGATTAGCAAATTATATATTAGGTGCATATAGCATCAAGATGGGGCGTCGCTACGATTCAGTAGCACTAGTTGCATCAGGTAAACATTTACAATCGGACACCTATTCTAGTATTGGTCTAGTCTTGGGTCTAGTTTTGCTATATTTCACCAATTTGGGATGGATAGATGGCACGCTAGCTATTATATTTGGAGGGGTGATTCTCTTTACGGGAGCTGGCATTATTTTCCAAACCGTTAGAAGCCTGCTTGATGCAGCCGATGTAGAACTGATTTCGGAGGTGGTCCAACACATAAAACAACGTAGAGAGAAGGACTGGATAACCATACACAACGCAAAGATGATAAAATATGGATCACTGGTCTATATTGACTGTGATTTGACGCTGCCGTGGTATTACAATGTAATCGAAAGCCACAATGCCTGCGATAAGCTAGAGGATCTATTGGGCGAGAAATATGGTGATCGCATCGCGGTGTCGATTCATTCTGACCCCTGTGATAGGAGATTCTGTAGGTTGTGTGCTCTTGAGAGCTGCACCCACCGAGAGGAGCATTTCGAGAAGATGCTCGAGATCACAAGCGAGACCATAGCTGACACCGACGAACAACTAATCCAAAGGCTGTTCGAAAAACAAAAAACGAGTTAAATTAACAAATAAAATACATACATATACTTACTATTTTTCAAGAAAATGCAAGAAAAATTTGAAGATCGCCATATTGGGATTACGCCCCAGCAGATGGACGAAATGCTAAAAGTTATCGGAGTGAGCAGCGTTGAGGAGTTGATGGATCAGGTTATCCCCTCACAGATTCGCACAAAGGGCCTGATGAACCTTGCCCCTGCTATGAGCGAATGGCAATTCACCAACCACATCACCGAGCTGGGAGCCAAGAACAAAATCTATCGTTCGCTCATTGGCATGGGCTATTATGGCACAGCTACCCTAGCGGCGGTTATGCGTAATATTTTTGAAAACCCAGCGTGGTACACTTCTTACACTCCCTATCAGGCTGAAATTTCTCAGGGTCGCCTTGAGGCTCTTTTGAACTACCAAACCGCTATCACATCTATCACCGGTCTACAGATCAGCAATTGTTCGCTATTGGATGATGCTACGGCTGCCTCTGAGGCAATGTCGATGATGTTTGCGAGCCGTTCGCGCGCTGCCGCAAAAGAGGGACGCAATATTTTATTTGTGGACGAGAACGTCTTTCCTCAGGTGCTAGACCTGCTACTCACTCGCAGCGAGCCTCTTGGAATCGAACTTGCCATTGACAACTACGATGAGTATGAGTTTACAGGCAAAGAGTTTGGAGCTGTACTTCAATACCCTGCCGCCGATGGCCAGGTGCGTGATTACAGTGAGTTCACTGCCAAGTGTCATGAAAAAGAAATACTAGTTACAGCAGTTTGTGATATTCTATCGCTTGCGGTTTTGGAGGCTCCTGCTACATGGGGTGCTGATATTGCGGTGGGTTCGACCCAACGTTTTGGTATTCCTATGGGCTTTGGAGGTCCATCGGCTGGCTATCTTGCATGTAAGGAATCATTCAAGAGAGTGATGCCAGGTCGTATTATCGGCGTTTCGCTCGATCGCTTGGGTAACCCTGCGCTTCGTATGGCACTTCAAACTCGCGAGCAACACATCAAACGTGAGCGCGCTACCTCAAACATCTGTACCGCTAGTGCGCTAATGGCAACCATGGCGGGTATGTACGCAATCTACCACGGAGCTGAAGGACTAACTCGTATTGCTGGCACCGCTCACTGGGCAGCTAAAAATGTTGCGACAGCACTAACTGCTATGGGTTTCACCCTTAGCAACAGCGATTTCTTCGACACCCTAGAGCTAGTGGTAGAGGATGTCAATAAACTACAAGAAATTTCGCTTGCCAAGAAAATCAACTTCGGTTATATTGATGGTGGTGTTCGAATCAGCTTTGATGAGCTCTCAACCCAAGAAGAGATCCAAACCGTAGTGGCTATCTTTAGCGAGCTATCGGGCGTGAACTACAACCTAGAGATTTGCCCTATGGAGCAATACTCAGGGGTAATGAAGCGCACCACACCTTTCTTGCAAGAGGAGATTTTCAATAAATATCGTAGCGAAACTAAACTAATGCGCTATATCAAGAAACTGGAATTGCGTGATATTTCGCTTGCTAATTCTATGATTTCGCTAGGTTCATGTACGATGAAACTAAACTCAGCTGCCTCGATGATGCCTCTATCGTCTGCACAGTGGGGGGCTATTCACCCATTTGTACCAGCAGATCAGCGTGAGGGCTACACTGAGCTTATCCAACTAATGGATGCTCAAATCAGCGAAATGATGGGCTTTGCTCGCACTTCGTTCCAACCCAATTCGGGTGCAGCAGGTGAGTATGCTGGGTTGATGGTTATGCGCGCCTATCTTATGGACAAAGGCCAAGGGCATCGCAACGTGGTTCTGATTCCTGCTTCGGCTCACGGAACTAACCCTGCATCAGCTGCGATGGTGGGTCTGAAAATCGTGGTTACAAAATGTGACGAAAACGGAAATATCGATCTAGTGGACTGGAAAGAAAAAGCAGAACTCCACAGCAAAGACCTATTCGGGTGTATGATTACCTACCCTTCAACCCATGGTATTTTCGAGAGCCGCATCATGGAACTTTGCGATATTATCCACGAAAATGGTGGTCAGGTGTATTATGATGGTGCGAATATGAACGCAGCCGTTGGATTGACCTCACCTGGTGCGGTTGGTGCGGATGTGTGTCACTTGAATCTTCACAAGACTTTTGCTATGCCTCACGGAGGTGGTGGCCCTGGTGTTGGTTCGATCAGTGTAGCAGAGCATCTTGTGCCTTTCCTTCCCTCTCACCCTATCATTGAGGTGGGTGGTGATCTAGGTATCACTGCTGTTGCAGCTGCTCCCTATGGTAGCGCAATGTTGCTTCCAATCACCTATGGCTATGTGTGTATGATGGGTGCCGAAGGTTTGGCACGTGCCTCTAAAACAGCTATCGTTTCGGCAAACTATATGGCATCAGCTCTTAAAGGACAGATCGAGATTGTCTATTCTGGTGAGACTGGACGTGTGGGTCACGAGATGATCTTGGACTACCGTCGCTTGCGTCAGGATATGGGTGGTGTTGAGTGTGGCGATATCGCACGCCGATTGATGGACTATGGTTTCCACGCTCCAACTCTTTCATTCCCCGTACACGACACACTTATGGTCGAGCCAACCGAGAGCGAGAGCAAAGACGAGCTAGACCGTTTCATCTCTGCTCTACTTTCAATCAAAGCAGAATGTGAGGCAAACATCACATCGGAGGATCACATCGTTAAAAATGCTCCTCACCCAGCCGCTGAGGTTTGCTCTGATAGTTGGGCTCACTCTTACTCTCGTGAGAGTGCAGCATATCCATTGGAGTGGTCGCGTGAGTTTAAGTTCTGGCCCTATGTGAGCAAAGTTGACAATGGCTATGGCGATCGTAACCTAGTTTGCAACTGCTCGAGCCTTGAGAGCTATTTATAGGTGGAAAAATTGGTAAATAACAATTTTTAATTACCTTTGACGTTTAACTAATAAAAATACAAAAGGGGACTAATATTTTAGTTCCCATAAAACCTTACATTAAATGAAAATTGCAGAAAAATCAAAAGTAGCTCTTAGCTACACTCTTACTGTTGATGGCGAAGTTGCAGACTTCTCTCCAGAGGGACAACCACTTGAATTTATCACCTCTATGGGTATGCTTCTTCCAGCTTTCGAAGAGAACATCGCAGGAAAAGAGGCTGGCGAGAGCTTCGCTTTCACCCTTGACCCAGAGAACGGTTACGGCCCAATC
This sequence comes from uncultured Rikenellaceae bacterium, assembly GCA_964370955.1. Lineage (GTDB taxonomy): Bacteria > Bacteroidota > Bacteroidia > Bacteroidales > Rikenellaceae > Mucinivorans. The sequence continues at coordinate 8,434 of CAYJLL010000034.1, forward strand.
AACCCTGAGGCTCTTGTTGAACTTCCAAAGGATATCTTTATGGTTGATGGACAAATCGTTGAGGAGGCAACCAAAGTTGGTAA
>CAYJLL010000034.1:8526-13163 GCA_964370955.1 uncultured Rikenellaceae bacterium
GCCAAGGCAACCGCATGATGGGAACTATCAAAGAGGTTGGTGAGGACACCATCAAAATGGACTTCAACCACCCAATGGCTGGCAAGACCCTTAACTTCGAGGGAACTATTATCTCTGTTGCTGTTCCAACTGACCAGGAGCTAGAAATGATGATGGGCGGTGGCTGCGGATGTGGCTGTGGCGAAGGTGAAGGTGGTGACTGCTCTGAGGGTAGCTGTGGCGAAGGTTGCAACTGCTAGTTCTAGCCAATTATAATTATGGTAGATTTTTTGATAGAAAACTCAATGTTATGATGTTTAAAAAAATTGCCATAGTATGCTTTCTACTGCTTGTGGGGGTGCCAAGTGCACTCTCGCAAGCAGTAGATTATTTTAAGGGCTCAACGGTCTACGAGGCACTAGCCAAAGCACAAGCCTCCAATAAGTTACTTCTTGTGGAGTTCAGCGCCCAGTGGAACTACAAATCTCGCTGGATGAATGATATGATGAATCGTTCGAGGGAAGTGAGCGAAAAACTCAATCAAGATTTTATAGTATTCAAGATTGAGACCAACACCTCTCATGGCTCTTCGCTAGCTCAAACTTACTCTGTTAACGACTACCCCTATATTCTTATATTCGACGGAACAGGACAAGTTGTTGCTCGCACTATGAAAACTATGGATACGGGAGAGTTTTTAGATTTCCTAGATTCCTGTGGAGAGACCCTCAGCGCCGACGCTCGTTGGAAGATCTCACAAATCAGTAGCGCAGCAGAGAATCTAAAGTGGGATGTCGTAGATGAGGTTTTCTTAAGTATTTCGCTTGCTTATGGTGAAGAAATTTTCAGCGATCCATTTTGGGTCATTTTTAGCGATCGCAATATAAATCGCTATGAATCTGCACCTTTTGAATTTTTCTCACAGAATATTGAGCAATTTAAAACCACAATCGACACTAGTGGTGTCCTTGAGCTTCACTATCAGATTTGCAAAGACCGCATGATGGAATATCTCATCAGCGATCGTGACTATGATTCGCTCGCAGTTGCAAGCTTATATGAAGGGGCTAGCTCACAAAACTACAAAACTGCCCTATTGGAGAATCTCTATCAAATGATTCTCAACAAACAATTGGGCGATATTAACAACTATCTACTCCACTATCAACTCCTACACCAAATGCTCCCCGAAGAGGAGTGTTTCAAGCTAGCAATATCGCTAGATTTTATTAATAAAAATGGAACCAAGGAGCAGAAAAAAATAGTGCAAAGAAAGCTCACAGAACAGATCGTAAGCACAAAGATTGCCTCCCAACGCGAGATGCTTATGCATATTCGTAGTAAATTTTAAGGTTTCGCCAGTTTGGTAAAAAATCTTCTCAGAAAAAGTATTATCTTTGAGCCTTAATAACGTATTAATAAGGTAATATAAGATATGAAAATCTCTTACAACTGGTTAAAAAAATATATTGCGTGCGATTTTGAACCCGCACAAATCTCTAAAATACTAACCGACATCGGCCTTGAGGTCGAGTCTATCGAGGCTATGGAGGCTGTCCGTGGCGGAATGCAGGGTTTGATTGTTGCCGAGGTTCTCACTTGTGAGAAACACCCCGATGCCGACAAACTCTCTGTCACAACCGTCAATACGGGCGAAGAGGTCTTGCAGGTTGTCTGTGGTGCGCCAAATGTTGCAGCTGGCCAAAAGGTAGTGCTTGCAACTGTAGGGGCTATGCTCTACCCCAGCGATGGTGGCGAGGGTTTTAAGATTAAAAAATCTAAGATTCGTGGTCAAGAATCACACGGCATGCTGTGTGCTGAAGACGAAATCGGTGTGGGTAAATCACATGATGGTATTATCGTTTTGCCTGAGGATGCACCTGTTGGTACTCCTGCAATAGAGATGTTCGATTTTGAGAACGACACCATCTTCGAGATCGGACTTACTCCAAACCGCGTTGATGCCGCCTCTCACTATGGTGTGGCAAGAGATTTGGCTGCCTATCTACAATCCAAAGGCGAGAATATCAAAGCAGAGCTAGCAGATGTGTGCGATTTTAAAGTCACTGGCAATGAACGTCCAGTTGAACTAGTGGTTGATTGCCCTGAGGGCGCTCCACGATATATGGGTATAACCGTGAGCGGACTTACTGTTAGCGAATCGCCCGAATGGCTAAAACAAGCCCTAAATGCTATTGGCATTAATCCAAAAAATAATCTTGTTGATATAACTAACTACATTCTTCACGAATGTGGCCACCCACTCCACGCCTTTGATTTGGCGAAAGTGGCTGGTAATAAGATTGTTGTTCGTCGTGCTCAGCAGGACGAACCATTCAAGACTCTTGATGGTGTTGATCGCAAACTCTCGAGCGAAGATCTGATGATCTGTGACAGCGAAAAACCTATGTGTATTGCAGGGGTTTTCGGTGGAGAGAATTCGGGTGTGAGCGAATCAACCACAGAGGTGTTTATCGAGAGTGCCTACTTCAACCCTGTTTCTATCCGCAAAAGCGCAAAACGCCACGGATTATCAACCGACGCTTCGTTCCGCTTTGAGCGTGGAGCTGACCCTAATATTGCACCTTATGCCTTGATGCGTTGTGCTAGCTTGATGTGCGAATTAGCTGGAGGAAAAATCACTAGCGAGGTAATGGATTTCTATCCAGAACCCGTCAAGCCTTTTGAGGTGGATTTTTCTGTAGAGAGAGCTTGTCGTTTAATCGGCAAAGAGCTTAGCGAGGAGACTATCGAAAGCATTTTGAAAGGTCTCGAAATTCAAATCACCTCGAAAAATGGTGCTAATTGGAATCTTGAGGTACCTGCATACCGAGTTGATGTTCAAAGAGAGTGTGATGTGGTTGAAGATATTTTGCGTATCTATGGTTATAACAATATAGAAAACCCTAGCTCGATTCGCAGTTCTATCACCTACAGCGGCAAACTATCTATGGAGACGCTTGTTGGTAGAATCTCTGAGGTGCTAACCTCTATGGGTGCAAACGAGATTATGAGTAACTCGCTCACTCGTTCGTCATATTATCAAAACTCAACAACCTACCCCATTGAGCGCGCGGTGCGTATTATCAACCCTCTAAGCTCAGATCTTGACGTGATGCGCCAAAGCCTACTGTTCAACGCACTAGAGGCTGCTCAATTGAACCAGAGTCGCCGTGCGATGGATCTTTGTTTTTATGAGGTTGGTAAGTGCTATTGGAAAGAAACACAAAAGGATGGCGAGCAGAGCGGTCTTGAGTCTTGCAAAGAGCAACTACAACTGGCCCTGACCATCACTGGCAATGAGGCAGCTCAGAGCTGGAGAGCAGGCGAGGTTACATCGAATTTCTACACTCTAAAATCCCTACTCGAGAGGCTATTAGAGCGCCTTGGGGTCTCTTGCTTTGAGGGCACTTGGGAGCCTTGCAGCAATGATTTGCTGGGTGAAAGCGCGCAATATACATTGCGTGGTGCAAAACTCTTTGAGATCGGACAGGTGCGTGGAAAGCTCGCTGGCGAGTTTGACATCAAGCAAGCGGTGTACTACGCAGAGATGAACCTAGAGAAACTTCTAAAGATTGTAACGACTGTATCGGTGAAGGTTCAAGAACTCAACAAGTTCCAAGCCGTTAGACGAGATCTAGCTCTATTGGTTGATCAAAGCGTAAGCTTTGCTCAATTGCGAGAAGCGGCTTGTAGGGCTGAGAAAAAACTACTTCGCAAGGTGACTCTTTTTGATGTCTATCAAGGCGACAAACTTCCTGAGGGTAAAAAATCCTATGCAATGGGCTTCATATTAGAAGACTCTAGTAAAACTCTCACTGATAATGATATTGAAAAATCGATGAGCAACATCACCAAGATGATTGAGAAAAACACTGGTGCTGAAGTTCGCAGCTAAATTAATAGACCAACAAAGAGAGGTTAAGCACTGCGACTTAGCCTCTCTTTATTTTTACACCGAGTTTCCCCTCCACATCCTTTTCTTACTACTAATTCAATCTTTAAAGATGAAAAAAACACTACCCTTACTACTTCTATCCTCTTCGCTTTTCTTGGCATCTTGTGGAGATAATCCAGCTTACAAAAACCCTGACCTTGCAATCGAAGAGAGGGTTGAAGATCTGGTTGGGCGCATGACAACCGCTGAAAAAGCGGCACAACTCGATATGCTGCGTGCACCTCACGTACTGTTGGATTATGAGAATTTCGATTCTGCAAAGATCGCAAAATATGTGGATTCGATGATGATAGGCTCTATCCACGATTTCTACCCAAAGAGTGCAACGCTTTCTAATAATCTCCAAAAGCGAGCAATAGAAAATTCTCGCCTTGGTATTCCACTAATTTTTATAGAAGAAGCTCTACACGGTTACTCAGGACGAGGTTCGACCACTTTCCCTGTACCCATAGGGAATGCCTCGACATGGGATACCACTATGCTCAAGGAAATGGGCCATGCTGTGGCTCGCGAGACTCGTGCGCACGGGGTACACTTTGTTTTGGCTCCTAACCTCGATCTAGCTCGTGAGATTCGCTGGGGAAGAGTCGAAGAGACTTTTGGGGAGGACCCCTATCTGGCTGCTCGCATGGGTGTGAACCTAATCAAGGGTATGCAGGGCGATGATCTTAGCGCCGATGACGCTATCGCCGCAGAACCT